>DAIEIL010000086.1 GCA_027352645.1 Rhodobiaceae bacterium
TTGATCCAGAGCTCGCCGATCAGCCCCGCGGGCACCTCCTTGCCGTTCTCGTCGACGACCTTGAGATCGACGACAGGAACCGCAGGGCCGGCGCTGTCCGGCCGGTTCACATAGTCCTCGGCGGTGTTCTGGGTCGTGACCGAAGAGGTTTCGGTGAGGCCGTAGCCGTTGCCCGGATGGACCTTCGGAAACTGCTTGCCGATGCGCTCGACGAGATCGGGAGCGGAGGGCGCACCGCCATAGCCGATCGATTCGACGCTCGACGTGTCGTACTTGTAGAAGTCCGGGCTTTCGAGCACCTGCCACACCATGGCGGGCACACCGCCGAAGGACTGGAGCTTTTCCTGCTCGATGAGTTCCAGCGCCCGTTCCGGCTGCCACTTGTGCATGATAACGAGCTTGCCGCCGGCCGCATACATGGGCACCAGGATCGAGTGACAGCCCGTGGCGTGGAAGAGCGGCACGGACAGCAGCATGGAACGCTGCGGCCCGTTCGGATCCGGCGGCTGCGGAATCTCGCCGCGGCGCAGACAGGCACGCGCCGGCGCATAACCCATGCTGACGAGATTCGTCATGATGTTGCGCTGGGTGCCGAGCGCGCCCTTGGGCTTACCCGTCGTGCCCGAGGTGTAGAAGATCGTCGCATCGTCTTCGGGAACGATGCCGGGATCGGGCAGCGGATCGGCAGAGAGCGACGCATAATCGGAGGGTTTGCCGACGAGATCCTCGAAGGCTTCGGCAACGCCGAGTTCATCCTTCGGCGTGCGCACGGCGACGACACCTTCAAGCGCGAGATTCTTGAAGTGCGGACGCAGGCGATCGACGCGCTCATGATCGAGGACGACGACCTTCGAGCCGGAATCGGCGATGCAATATTCAAGCTCGGGGCCCGTGCCCCAGGCATTGACCGGAACGACGACGGCGCCCAACGCCGCGATGGCCCAGAAGGAGATCGACCATTCGGGGAAGTTCCGCATGGCGATGGTCACGCGGTCACCCTTCTTCACGCCATATTTGCTGGCGAGCACACGGGCGAAGGCGGTTGCAGCGCGATAATGGTTCTCGAAAGAGAGACGCTCGCCCTCATAGACGATGAAGTCGCGGGCGCCATAGGCGCGGCCAGCCTCGAAGATGAAACGGAGATGCGGCGGCGTGTTCTTGTAGACCCGCGTCGGAATCCCGCGAATCGTCACGGTTTCCATCTCGAAGGGCGTGCCCGGAGCCGTGAGCAGACGGTTAGCGTCCGCAATGCTCATGGCGGGCCAAGGCTTGTCGGCCATCGTAAACCTCCCAATGCGCTTGTGATTTTGGTGTGTCGCTTGGGTATTCAAATAGCCGGTTTGAAGCGGATTTTGAAGGAAAGAGATAATGGGACGCGGCAGCAGTTTGACCGATCGCCGCGTCCGGGCCGAAAAGGCTCAGAGACCGAGCTTCGCGACGAAGCCGCTTTCCTCGGCGATGCAAGCCGCAAAGCTCGGCCGGGCATGGATCGCCTTCACATAGCGCGCGAGATTGGGCCATTTCTTCTCGTCGACCGAGTAACCCGCATGGGCGAAGTTCACGAAATGCGTCGCCACCGAAATATCGGCAATTGAGAAGGCGCCGCCGACATAGAACTCGTTTCCGCCGATCTCCTTGTCGAGATAGGCGAAATATTTGGGTAGTTTTTCGGCAATGGCCTTTTCCGCCGCCGCGCGGTCGGAGGCCTGGCCCATCAGCTTCGCCAGCACGACGGGACGGAAGACGCCCATGCCGATATTCGACGCGAGTTCGGAATCCGCATATTCCTCGAACCAGAGCGCGCGGCCATAGGCGAAATTATCCTTGGGATAGAGAGCGGGCTCCGGCTTCTTGCGCTCGAGATAGGCGCAAATGACGGAGCTGTCGGGCAGCGTCGCGTCGGGGCCCACATCCTCGTCGCGCAGCACCGGAATGCGGCCCAGAGGAGAAATCTCCTTGTACCAGTCGGGCGCGGGGAAAGGCGTTATCGGGTCGAGCTTGTAGTCGAGCCCCTTTTCGGCCAGCACAACGCGCACCTTGCGCACGAAAGGCGACAGCGGCGCCCCATAGACAATCAATCCCATTCGCTCCTCCTCGGCTTTTTTGTTTGCGCGATCCTGCGGCGCGCGCGCCGCGGACGCAAGCCGCAATGGAGCCCGAAGAGCAAAGGCCGACGCGCCCATGCGGGCGCCTGAAGGCTTATATTTGGGGAGAATGGTACAGGCGCCCCGGATCGAACGGGGGACCTCTAGATCCACAATCTAGCGCTCTAACCATCTGAGCTACGCCTGCACCGGCGGCGGGAGTGCGGGGCCGCCATAGGGGCCCCTCCCGCAGTGGCCGGGAACTTAATTCGGCAGGATTGCGAAGGCAAGCCTTGGAATACCTAGATCTTCCCGCTTATTTGTCTTCGCCTCCTTCGCCGGGCGTCCATCCGGGCAGCGCGTCGACGACGATGGTGAGCAAGCGGCGCAATTCAGCCATTTCATCCGCGCCGATGCGCCCTGCCAGCAAGGCTTCATATTCCGCCCCCAGGGCTCCCGCCGTCGCCACGAGCTTGCGGCCACGTCGCGTGAGCCGCGCGAGCTTGGCTCGCTTGTCGTCCGGATCGGGCACGATCTCCAGATAGTCGAGTTCGACGAGGGAATCGACCAGATAGGCCATGCTCTGCTTCGTCATGCCGGCCCGCTCCGCCAGTGTGGTGACGCGCGAGCCCCGCTCCGCGTCGATGGTGCGCAGAACGGCGCTATGGGCGACGCGGATGTCGGGAAAGCCTCGCTCCTGGAGCCTCGCATAGAGCCAGCCGAGATAATGGGCATAGGGTTCGCGAAAAAGGGCCCCGAAGGTGAGCCTGCGCACGGGCACTTCGATTTCGTCCATTACACCCCCTTGACATAGACAGACTGCCTGTCTATTTAGACAGTTATTCTGACCATACCGCCCCAAACGGCGCGGGACAAGCACGAAGCAGAGCAGGCCCTCCGGGTCCGCGAAGGCTGGCTTGCGCCCCGGCCACAACGGAAAAGGAGAACGGACATGACCACCGCCACCATGGACCATTCGGAGACCTACCTGCCCCGGACACGCGCGCGCCGCATTTCCATCGCCCGCGTCTTTGTGCGCTTTGCGGTTCTATATGCCCTGATCGGCATGGGAATGGGCATTTATATGGGCGTCGCCGAGGACTTCACGTTGAGGCCCGCCCACGCTCATATCAACCTGCTCGGCTGGGCCTCGACCATGCTCTTCGCCCTCACCTATCGCGCCGTGCCCGCCATGAGCGAAAGCAGGCTGGCCATCTGGCACCTCGCCATCACGACCTTCGGCATCGTCGGCATGACCATCGCAATGCCCCTCTATTTCTACGGGCAGGAATGGGTCCACCCCATCATCGGCATTGCCATGCTCGCCCAGGTGATCGGCATGAGCCTCTTCACCCTGATCGTCTATCGCCACTTCTGAAACGTCGCAGCGATTGGCGCTTTCGTAAATCGCGTATAGTGACGCCCGGAATCAATGACGAGAATGCCGGGAGAGAACATGGCCGCCCATCCGATCGAAACCGCCTTCATCGAGGCAAACGGTATCGCCTTTGAAGTCGACACTTGCGGCGACGGACAGAAGCTCGCTTTGTTCCTCCACGGCTTTCCGGAAAACAAGTTTTCCTGGCGTCACCAGTTGCCGCTTCTCGCGGAGCTCGGCTACACCGCATGGGCGCCCAATCTGCGCGGATATGGCGGCACGACGCGACCGAAGGGCATCGACGCCTATCGCATGGAACATCTGACGGCGGATGTGGCGGCGCTGATCGACGCGGCCCGCGCGCGCGGCGTCACCGGGCCTGTGACACTTATCGCCCATGATTGGGGCGGCGCCATCGGCTGGGCCTTCGCCTTGTCGGGCGCGCGCCCGCTCGAACGCTTCATCGTCATGAACCTGCCTCACCCGGCTCTCTTCCTGAATGGGCTGAAGACCTGGGCACAGATAAAACGCTCCTGGTACGTCTTTTTCTTTCAGCTTCCCTGGTTGCCCGAAATGGCCTTCACAGCGAACCGCGCCCAGGCCGTGGCGCAGGCCTTTCGCGGCATGGCAGTCGACAAGAGCCGCTTTCCAGACAGCGTTCTCGAGCAATATCGCAAGACCGCGCTCATCCCCGGCGCGATGACGGCGATGATCAACTACTACCGCGCCGCCTTCCGCAACCGGAGCGGCACGGACGCGCTCGCCAATCCGCCGCAGCTCGAAACGCCGACCCTGATGATCTGGGGCGAGGAAGATGCCGCCCTCGGCCGGGAGCTGACCTACGGCACCGAAAAGCTCGTGAAGGATTTCACGATCCGCTACCTGCCGCAGGTCTCGCACTGGGTGCAACAGGAAGCGCCGGAAGCCGTCAACGCGATGATCCGCGCGTGGATCGAGGGCCGCACCGTGCCCAATGCCGGTTTGCGCGGGCAGATTCTCCTCACCGAAGACAGCGCCTCCTAGGACTTCACGGCCGAAAGAACCGTGACTGTCGCCGTCTGGCCCGCCGCAAGGCGGACGCCTTCCGGAACCTTGTCGATCACGATACGGACCGGAATGCGCTGCGCCAGACGCACCCAGCTGAAGGTCGGGTTGACGTTGGCGAGGAGATTGTCGCTGCTCGCAAGCTCACGGTCGGCAATGGCGCTGGCGACACCGACGACATGTCCCGCGAGCGTCTTGCCGACACCCATGAGATGGATCGACACCTGATCGCCGTCGTGAATGCGCGGAAGCTTCGTCTCCTCAAAATAGCCGTTGATGTGAAAACTGTCGGCATCGACAAGGGCGAGGAGCGGCGTGCCGGTGTGGCCGTAATCGCCGCGGCGCAGCTTGAGATTGGTGACGAATCCGTTGACCGGCGCGCGCACCGTCGTGCGCTCGAGATCGAGTTTCGCCACGGCAAGCGCGGCCAGCGCCTCGCGATAGGCAGCGGCGGCGGCGGCGGCGCCGGTATTGGCCTGCTCTCTCGCGGCGGCGCTCACCGCATTATCGCGAAGCCCGCGCTTGCGAGCGGCGTCGCGCTCGAGCTGATCCATCTGCGTCTTCCGGCTGTCGGCATTCGCCGTCGCCTCATCAAGCGCGAGGCGGAAACGCTCGACATCGATGGTGAACAGCGGATCGCCTGCCTGCACATACTGATTGTCGACGACGGAGACCTGCACGACGAGCCCTGAAACATCGGGCGCGACCTGGACGACGTCCGCGCTCACGCGCCCGTCACGGGTCCAGGGATCGCTCATGTAGTAGCTCCAGAGATGGTAACCGGCGAAGACCGCGAAGAACAAAACGATCGCGGTGATCGCAACGCGGACGGGGAGCGGTGCGGACTGCATGTCAAACCTCCAGAAAACCGAATGGCCGGGCGACCGCCGCAAAAAGCAGCACCAGCAGGGCCATATCGAAGAGCGCGGGATGCCAGACCCAGCGATAGACGCCGAGCCGCACGAAGCCCGCGCGCAGGATCAACCAAAGAAGAAAGGCAGCAGCCGCGCTGCCAAGCAGCGGCGTGAAGAAGACGCCACCGATGTCGAGTTCCCTCATCATGCCGCCCTCGTTCCCGTCACCTTGTAGATCCGCGAACCGACCCAGCTCTTTGCTAGCGAGACGCCCGTGGCCGGCGGCGCGCGAAAGAAGTCGGGATGGCCGAGCATGATCTGGCTCAGGCCGCTCAGTCCGATCAGGATCGGCGTCGTTTCCTCGGCCACGGCCTTTGCGACTTCCGCCATCGCCTCGTCAATTGCCACACCCATGGCGGCATAGGTCGTGTCATGATCGGCATTGGCAGACGAGAAATGCGTGGCAATGGTCGCGAAAACACGAGCCAGCGCCCTCGTCTCGTTACGTGGCAGGCCATGCACCTGGCTTCGCAGAGCGGCGATGTTGAGCCCGACGCGAACCGAGGCGAGCGCGCCGTCGATCAGCGCATCGGTATCGCCGTCGCCCACGCCACGCCGCTGCATCAGCCCTTCGACACGATCGAGCATCACGCTTTCAAAGCTTTCCCGCGTGAGCTTGCGATCGCCGCGAGCAAGCCTGCCCAGATCCCGGTGGATCGCGCCGGTAATGCGCCGGATCGTCAATTCCGCACCGGAGGCGCGGGCGACCGCGAGCACCGCGGCCGCAAGCGCGATGCCGAGCACCTGCGCAACGCCGGAGTTCATGAAGGCGGCGAAGTCGTAGGTCATCCTGTTTTCGATATTCATCATCGCCGCGGTGGTCAGCAGCATCGGAAGCGCGAGCGGCGTGTAGGCGGGAATAGCCATCATCGTGCAGAGCACGAGGAAGACGGGCGCCAGCGCGAGCGCCAGCATGTCGAAGCCGCTCAAGGCCGGAAGAACGCCGAAAACATAAAGGGCGGCGATGGTCGTACCGATGACGGTGCCCTGAAGGAACTTCACGAGGAACGCCGCCGGATCGTCGAACGTCGCGCCGAGGCTGCATCCCACCGCGGCCATCATGGCGGCGGTATAGCCATCCGGCCATGCCGTGCCGATCCAGAAGGCGCAGCAGATGCAGATGACGATGACGGCGGCCAGTCCCGAAAATGCGGCCATGAGATAGTCCGCATGGAATGTCCGCTGCTGCACGGCCTCGCGGAGAGGCCGGCCCGACTTCACATCGTTGCGGGCCGCCAGACTCTGGTTCCAGACAAGAACGAGATCGCGCAGGCGTTCGACCAGCGCGGCGAAGAGCCGTAGCTGCGGATCGGCGCGCAGCGACGGGCCCGGGGGCCGCGTAGCGTCGATCGAGGCAAGAAGCGCCGCGCTTTCGGCGGGGCAAGCAGGCTCCTGCGCCGTGGCGCGCAGCCAGGCGATGAAGTCGCCGTGAATGCCGCGCAGCCGCTCGACAAGATCGGGCCGCTCGCGGCGCAGGATCGTCAGCCGATCCTCGACGGCAAGAAGCAACGAAAGGATGGACAGCATATGCGTCTGCAGCCTCCCGATGGCGGCGGCCGAGCGCCTGAGTTCCGGCGTGTCGTAAAGCGCATGGACACGGAGTCTTTCAATGTCGCCGGACCCGGCGACGAGGCGGCGATGATCGAATGCGCATCGCGCGTCATCGTCTGGCCGCCCCACGACATATTCGACCCAGCGCGCAGCATCCGCGAACCACCTGTCGATCATGCTCGACAGCACGGGGCCTGCGCGTTGCGGCAACACGATCGTGTGAATGAGCGTCGCACAGAGAATGGCGAGAATGATTTCTTCCGAGCGCGCGATGGCGGCGTCGAAAATTCCGGTCGGCGCCGCAATGGTGGGAAAGCCGATGAAGACGGCGGTGTAGCCGGAAAGAAGAAACGCATAGGTCCGCGGGCTGCGCTCGAGGCAGGCGACATAGATGCAAAGCCCGACCCAGACGGCGAGCGCAAGCGCCTGCAACTCCGGTGCGTCCGCAAAGCCGATCAATATGAAGCTCGAAACGACGGCGCCAGTGATCGTGCCCGCGACGCGGTAGACGGCCTTCGACGCAACCATCCCGGCGAAAGGCTGCGAGACGATGAACACCGTCAGCATCGACCATGACGGGCGTGGCAGATCGAAGGCGAAGGCCAGATAGAGCGCGAGCAGCGCTGCACCGAAGGTCTTCACCGCGAAAATATATTGATGCCGGTTCGGGAGGGTCATTCCCTGCTCCGTTGCGCCCTCTCCTGATGGAGGGTCCGGGCGGCTTCCTGAATCTTTCCCAGAACCTCGAAGCAGGTCGCGAGATCCTCCTCGCTCACCTCGGCGAGAAGACGGGCGCGAATGTCGCCGAGATGTGGCTCCAGTTGCTTCAGCAGTGCCTCGCCGCGAGCGGTGAGAAAGAGCGTCTTGGCGCGGCGGTCGG
>DAIEIL010000100.1 GCA_027352645.1 Rhodobiaceae bacterium
CAGGCCGAAAGCCGAATTATAGGGCCTGTGCCGATACGAATCCGTTAACCGTGCTGTTTTTGCGGGAGAAGCAGGCTACTGGCTGTCTGTGCCGCGCAGTTCGAAGTCGGGCAGCGGCGGCGAGGGCGCGACCTGCTGCGCCGCGGCATCGGAGGGCTTTGGCGGCTTCGGGCCCGCGATGCTCGGCACCAGAATGGCCAGCCGGTCGAGGGCAAGCTCGCTGCCGGAGCGGGAAGCCAGCGCATACCAGCCGAGCGCCTTGGGCAGATCCTTTTCCACCCCCTCGCCACGCTCATACATGACGGCGAGGTTGTATTGCGCGATGGGGCTGCCGGAAACGGCGGCGGCATGGAACCAGAAGGCCGCAGCCTCAAGATTCTTGGGGATGCCGTCGCCCTTCAGATGCATGAAGGCGGCATTGAGCTGGGCGAGGCCGAAGCCCTTGCTGCCTGCCTCCTCATAGAACCAGAGGGCGCGCTCCGGGTCGCGATCCGTACCCTGACCGGTGCGGAGCAACAGCCCGACATTGCGCATGGCCGCGAGGTCGCCACCCTGAGCGAGCGGCAGCCATATCTCGAACGCTTGTTTGAAATCGCCCGAATCGTAAGCCGCTACGCCCTTGAGGAATCGCTCGCTGGGCGGCGGCAGGGGGGCTGGCTGCTTGAGCGACTGGACGGGTTCTGCCATGGCAACGGCTGCGCCCCAGAGGAACGCAGCCGCTACGAGGCCGAGCAGAAAGGTGGCGGGCCTAGCCCGGACGACCGATGCCATGCCCCCCATGTCCGCTTACTGGTTAACGATCTGCCAGGAGCCGTCCGGCTGACGGCAGGCCGTGCCATAGGCGCGCTCGCTCTTGCCGCCGACATTCACGGTCTGGGTGTATTCGCGGCAGTAGGAACCATTGTCCTGATAGGCCTTCTGCGGCGTCACCGTGCCGTAGTGACCCGAATCGGGATTGCGCCATTCGACGGCCTGACCCGAGGGAGCGCTTTCCAGCGCATACTGGGTACGGTCGGCCATATACTGCTGGTCGGCGCGGTCGAGCGACTTGCCGATCTCGCTGCCGACGAGAGCACCGAGCAACACACCGGCGCCGGTCGCCCAGAGACGGCCCGAACCGCCGCCGACGGTCGAGCCAGCGAGGCCGCCCAGGACGGCGCCGCCCACAGTGCCGATATTCTGCTTGGGGCCAGCGCCCTGCTGGCAGGCGACCAGCGAGAATGCGAGGGCGCCAATTGCCAAACCTTTGAAAACTTTCATTTCATTCTAGTCCTGTTTCTGCGTCCGCCACGGCCCCCCTGAATGGCCGGGCGGGACAAACCCCTATGGGGGACTATATAAGACATCAATTGTGGCAGGAAATATGGCGAGACCATAGAGGAACCGCCAGATTTACGCCCTCTTGCGTACCGGAGTCATGAAGTGAGCGACCAGCCAGAAAATCCAGAAAGTGACGACCCCGCCCATTGGGCGGCGGTCGGCGATCCCTTCCGGCTGTTCAACGAATGGCTGGGCAAGGCGAAGGAAACGGAGATCAACGATCCGAATGGCGTGGCGCTGGCCACGGCAGACGCCTCGGGCTTCCCGGACGTGCGCATGGTCCTGCTCAAGGACGCGGATGAACGCGGCTTCGTCTTCTATACGAATCTGGGCAGCGCCAAGGGGCAGGAGCTTGCGGAAAATCCCCGCGCCGCGCTTTGTTTTCACTGGAAGAGTCTGCGCCGTCAGGTTCGCGTGCGCGGACATGTGAGCCCGGTGACGCCGGAGGAGGCGGATGTCTATTTCGCCTCCCGCCATCGCGAAAGCCAGATCGGCGCCTGGGCCTCGCGCCAGTCGCGCCCGCTTGAGACGCGCTTCGAGCTTGAAAAGGAAGTTGCCCGCTATGCGACAAAATTCGGTCTTGGCAAGGTGCCTCGCCCGGAGCATTGGTCGGGCTTCCGCATCGCGCCGGTGAGAATCGAGTTCTGGCGCGATCGTCCTTTCCGCCTGCACGACCGGCTCGTCTTCGAGCGCCCCCAGCCCGAAGGCGGCTGGCAAACGATGAAGCTTTTTCCATGACGGCCCATATCTCGCGCAGCGAAAAGAATGGACAGCTGATGCGGCGCGCGACCTATGCCGCCGTGGTGGTCGCCGTCACGCTCATCATCATCAAGGGCATCGCCTTCTATCTTACCGGCTCCGTCGCGATGCTCGGCACACTGATGGACTCGCTGCTCGACGGCGCGGCCTCGCTGCTCAACCTCGTCGCCGTCGGCCACTCGCTGACGCCTGCCGATGACGAGCATCGCTTCGGCCATGGCAAGGCCGAGGCGTTGGCGGGCCTTGGCCAGTCGATCTTCATTTTTGCTTCGGCGGGTTACATCGTCGTGGAGGCCGTTACGCGCTTCCTCACGCCGGAGCCGGTCGAGAATTCAGGCGTCGGCATTGCGGTAACCGTTGCGCCCATTCTCATCACGCTTGCGCTGGTCGCATTTCAGCGCCGTGTCGTGGCGCAGACGAATTCGCTCGCCATCGAGGCGGATTCGACGCATTACCGCGGCGACCTCTTCATGAACCTCTCGGTGCTTGCCGCACTGGCCTTGTCTGGTCTTTTTGGTGTTACCTGGGCCGACCCCTTCTTCGGCGTTGCCATTGCGGCGCTGATCGGCATTTCCGCCGCGCAGATCGTTTTTGGCGCCTACAATCAGCTCATGGACCGCGAGCTTTCGGATGACGAGCGCGAGCGCATCAAGACCATCGCGCTGTCGCACCCGGAAGCGATCAATATTCACGATCTGAGGACGCGCACCTCCGGCACACGGAGCTTCATCCAGTTCCATCTCGAACTCGACAGCTCCATTTCGCTGATGAACGCGCATCGCATTTCCGACGATGTGGAGGCGCGGATCATGGAAGCGTTCCCCGACGCGGAAGTCATCATCCATCAGGATCCGGCGGGCATTGAAGACCTGACCCGTCTGCAGCGCATTTGAGCGGCATGGCAGACGAGGGCACAGGAGAAGATATTGCTGCATTCCTCTCGCGGCCCGAAACCTATGGACTGGCCGCCGACGACAGGATCGGATGCATCGAGACACATGCCTCGCGCGTCTATCTTGCGGGCGAGCGCGTCTACAAGCTGAAGAAGCGCGTCGATTTCGGTTTTCTCGATTTCACGACGCTCGAAAAGCGCCGCAAGGCAGCCGAAAATGAAATCGCGCTCAACCGCCGCACCGCGCCGGACATCTACCTCCGCACCTTGCCCGTGCGCAGCAAGCACGGCGAATTGCAGCTCGGTGGAAGCGAGGGCGAGATCGTCGACTGGCTGGTCGAGATGCGCCGCTTTCCGGCCGAGGGGCTTTTCGCCCGGCTGGCCGAGGAGGGGCGGCTCACCCGCCAGGAGATCGAGACGCTGGCCGCCGATGTCGCGGCGTTTCATGCGCATGCCGAAGTGACGCGCGAGCGCGGCGGCGCGGCGCTCTTTGCGCGCATCGTGGCGGGCAATGACGACAATCTGAAGGATTCGGTCGGCAAGGTTTTCGAAGCGGAGAAAGTTGCGCGCCTCAAGGCGGAAAGCGACCGGCTGATCGCGCGTCACGCGGCTCTGCTCGATGGGCGGCGCGACGCCGGTTTCGTGCGCCGCTGTCATGGCGATTTACATCTCGGCAATGTGACGCTGATCGGCAATCGCCCCGTCATTTTCGATTGCGTCGAATTCAGCGACGACATCGCTTCCATCGACATTCTCTATGACCTTGCTTTCCTGCTGATGGACCTTGCCTTCCGCGCGAACACGGATGCGCGGCTCGCAGGCTTTGCCAACCGGGCGCTCAACCTCTATCTCGACCACGTTCGTGAGGAGGAAATCGAGCCGACGCTGGAGGGGCTCGCGCTGCTGCCGCTTTTCGTGGCGACGCGGGCGGCCGTGCGCGCCAAGGTGACGGCGGTGATCGCCAATACGGAAGAAAAGCGCGACCGCTCGCGCGCCTATCTCGATTTTGCCCTGGCCGTTCTCGCTTCCACGCCGCCACGCCTCCTGGCTGTCGGCGGGCTTTCCGGCACCGGCAAGTCGACGCTCGCCATGGCGCTTGCGCCGGAACTTGGGCATCCGTTCGGCGCGGTCCATCTGCGTTCCGACATTATTCGCAAGCGTCTCTTCCATGTCGCGCCGCTTGAGCGCCTGCCGGAGGCTGCCTATGCGAAGGATGTCGGACGCCGCGTCTATGGCGAAATGTCGAGACTTGCCGGGCTGGCGCTCAAGGCCGGCATGCCTGTCGTCGTCGATGCGGTTTTTTCGCGGGAAGGGGAGCGGGTGAATGTGGAGCGCCTTGCTGCGGAAGCGGGGGTTCCCTTTTGCGGGCTCTGGCTCGAAGCCCCTGCCGCAATCCTCGAAGCGCGGGTGGCCACTCGGGCGGCCGAGGCGCGCGATCCGTCCGACGCCGATGTGGGCGTGTTGCACCAGCAACTCGGCTATGAACTCGGCATCATGCGCTGGGCGAGGGTCGACGCGTCGGCGGGTCCGGAGGAAAGCCTTGCGCGCGCCATGGCCTTGCTCGGCGGAGGCATGCTCGAAAAGCCGCAGGGCTGACGAATTTCCACCGCTGGCGCCTGTCGCGGGCTTGGACTAGATTGCCCTTCATGAGCACGCAGGACAAATCCGAACGCAAGACACTGATCCTTACCGGTGCGAGCCGGGGTATCGGCCATGCCACCGTGAAGCGCTTTTCGAGCGCGGGCTGGCGGGTTATCACCTGTTCGCGGCACCCCTTCCCGGAGGACTGCCCCTGGGAAATGGGGCCTGAGGATCACATTCAGGTCGATCTCGCGGACCCGAAGAACACCGAAGAAGCTATCGCTGTCATGCGCGAGCGGCTGAAGGATCAGGGCAGCCGTCTTCACGCGCTGGTCAACAATGCCGCGATTTCGCCCAAGGGACCGGGCGGCGCGCGCCTCAACGTGTTCAGCACGGACATGGACACCTGGCACAAGGTCTTCCAGGTGAATTTCTTCGCGCCGGTCATGCTGGCGCGCGGCCTTGTCGAGGAGTTGAAGGCGGCGCAGGGGTCGGTCGTGAACGTGACCTCGATCGCGGGCATGCGCGTTCATCCCTTCGCCGGGTCGGCCTATGCCACCTCGAAATCGGCGCTTGCGGGCCTCACGCGCGAAATGGCGTCGGATTTTGGCCGCCTCGGCATTCGCGTCAACGCCATTGCACCCGGAGAGATCGATACGGCGATCCTTTCGCCCGGCACGGAAAAGATCGTCGCCGAAATCCCGATGCAGCGCCTCGGCAAGCCCGAGGAAGTGGCTCGCACTATATATTTTCTGTGCACGGATCAGTCGAGCTACGTCAACGGCGCCGAAATCCACATCAATGGCGGGCAGCACGTCTAGGCGGGCGCCTCACGCCAGAAAAATTACCGCGCTCTGGCTGTCGCGCAGCATGGCGTTCTC
>DAIEIL010000116.1 GCA_027352645.1 Rhodobiaceae bacterium
CGAGCACGACCGAAGCGGATGTCGATGGGCTCGTTGCCCGTTTCGGCGAAGCTCTGGCTGTGCTTTGCGGCAGGGAAGAGATTTGAACATGGCGCGTGCGAGTGAAAAGGAGGCGGCGGATTTTCTCGCCGCCAATCCCGAAATCGTCCAGATACAGGCATTCCTCACCGACCCTTCGGGCGTTGCGCGGGGCAAGGTGTTGCGGCCGGAGGAACTCGCCGCCGCCTATCGCGACGGGCGGCCGCTTCCCTGTTCCATCCAGTCGCTCGACATTCTTGGCGCCGACGTGCTCGAAACCGGCCTCGTCTGGGAGGAGGGCGATTCCGACCGCCCCTGCTTTCCCGTCGCGGGCACGATCACCCATGCGCCCTGGCATGAAGTGCCGACTGCGCAGCTCATTCTCGAGTCCTACGAGCGCGACGGTTTGCCAACGCCAGCCGATCCGCGCCATGCGCTCGCCCGCGTGGTCGATAGCCTCGAAGCCCAAGGCCTCAAGCCCGTCGTCGCCATTGAACTCGAATTCTATCTGATCGACCGGGAGGCCGTGCATTCCGGCAAGCCGACGCCCGCCGCCGCGCCGAACGGGTTCGCGCCGTCGCATCTTCAGGCCTATTTGATGCAGGATCTGGAGGATTTTTCGCCCTTCCTCAATGACGTCTTTGCCGGCGCGAAGAAGATGGGGCTCCCGGCCCGCACGCTCATCTCGGAATATGCGCCGGGCCAGCTCGAAATCGTGCTTGCCCATTGTGACGATGCGATGCGCGCGGCCGACGATGCGGTGCTCTACAAGCGGCTGGTGAAGGGCGTTGCGGATCGCCACGGCTATGTCGCGACCTTCATGGCGAAGCCTTATGCCGAACTCTCGGGCAGCGGCATGCATGTGCATGTCTCTCTGGCCGACGAGACGAGCGACAATCTCTTTGCGGGCGAGGGCACGGAGTTGACGCCGCATCTGCGCCACGCCATCGGCGGTCTCGAAGCGACAATGGCCGAGAGCATGGCGATCTTCGCGCCGAATGCGAATTCATTCCGCCGCTTCAGAAAAAATTCCTACGCGCCGCTCGCTCCCGCATGGGCCATCGACAATCGCTCGGTCCCGCTCCGCGTGACTTCGGGCAGGGCCGAGACGCGTCATCTGGAACATCGCGTCTGCGGCGCAGACGCCAATCCTTACGTGGCGCTGGCCACCGTTCTTGCGGGTATCGCGGAGGGTCTTGAGAAGAAGATCGAGCCGAGCGCGCCTGTGGTCGGCGACGGCTATGGCCAGAAAGAGGCGACCCTGCCGATGAACTGGTGGAGGGCGCTTGAAGTTGCCCGGAAGTCGGATTTCCTGCGTGAAAGGCTCGGCGAACAGTTCACCAATATCTTCCTCACCATCAAGGAGGCGGAGTGCGACCGCTTCTTCGCCTCCGTCACGGACCTCGATTTCGCCTGGTATCTCCGCAATACATGACGGCGCGCTCGGCCCGCAATCCATAGCGGACGCTACGTCATCCGGGCCGTGCATGAGGAAAACCGCATCTCGCCATTGACGGATGCGGCTTCCTCTTCGACAACCTTGTAAGCCGCGCGAAAGACGCGGCGAACAGAGAAGCGTGAGGCGACGGGAAACATGACGATCAAGCTTTATCACTGCAAAGGCGCGCGCTCGGTGCGTCCGCTCTGGACGCTCGAGGAAATGGGCATCCCTTATGAGCTCGAGTCGATGAAGTTTCCGCCGCGCTTCTATCGCGAGGGCTATCTGGACATCAATCCGCTCGGCACCGTGCCGACCATGGTCGATGGCGACCTGACGATGACGGAATCGGCGGGCATCTGCCAGTATCTGGTCGATTGCCATGGTCCTTCCGATATCGGCCTGACGCCGAAGGACAAGGATTATGGTCTTTACCTCAACTGGCTCCACCGCAGCGACGCGACGCTGACCTTTCCGCAGACCATCGTGCTGCGTTACACGGTGCTGGAGCCTGAAGAGCGCCGCCTCAAGCAGGCCGTGGACGATTACACGCAGTGGTTCTTCTCGCGCCTCAAGAGCGTGGAGAAGGCGACGGGCGAGAGCGAGTATCTATGCGCTGGCCGCTTCACCATTGCCGATATCGCGGTTGGCTATGCGCTCTATCTCGCCGACACACTGGGTTTCCGCGGCGGCTTCAAGCCGAACACGGAGGCCTATTACAAGCGGTTGAGCGAGCGCCCGGCTTTCCAGCGCGCGATCAGCCTTTGAGACGGGACTGAATGATGTCTGCCAAATTCTCCAACGGCCAGAGCCCCGTCGATTTCGACAATCGTTATATGGGCCCGCTCTATACGGACGATCATCGCGCTTGGCGCGCGACGCTGCGCAAGTTCGTCGAGGCGGAGATGATGCCACATGTCGACGACTGGGAAGAGGAGGGCGAGTTTCCGCGCGAACTCTACAAGAAGGCAGCGGAAGTCGGCCTTCTCGGGCTTGGCTTCCCCGAGGAATATGGCGGCACGCCGGTCCACGATCCCATGTATTCGATCGTCACGGCGGAGGAGCTGGCGCGTCTCGGCGCGGGCGGCATCAATGCGAGCCTGATGGTGCATGGCATCGGCCTTCCGCCCGTTCTCGCCATCGGCTCGGCTGCGATGAAGGAACGTATCGCGCCGCAGGTTCTGGCGGGCGAAAAGATTCACGCGCTGGGCATCACCGAACCATCGGGCGGCTCTGATGTCGCCAATCTCAAGACCCGCGCCGTGCGCGACGGCGACGATTACGTCGTCAACGGCTCGAAGATCTTCATCACCGGCGGCATACGCGCGGATTACTATACGGTTGCCGTGCGCACCGGCGGACCGGGCGCGCGGGGCATTTCGCTTCTCCTGCTCGAGCGCGACATGAAGGGCTTCACGCGCACGCCCCTGAAGAAGCAGGGCTGGTGGTCATCCGACACCGCAGCGCTTTATTTCGACGATGTGCGCGTGCCGAAGGAAAACCTCATCGGTGAAGAAAATAATGGCTTCATCGGCATCATGCTCAACTTCAACAATGAGCGCATCGGCCTCGCGGCAAGCGCTGTGGCCTATGCGCGCGTCTGCTTCGAGGATGCGCTGGCCTGGGCGCGCGAGCGCGAGACTTTCGGCAAGCGTCTCGCCGATCATCAGGTCATCCGGCACAAGTTTGCCGAGATGGCGCGGCAGATCGCGGCGACGCAGGCCTATCTCGAACAATGCGTCGTGCGCGTGAAGGCGGGAGAGACGCCGGTGGCAGATCTCTCGCTTCTCAAGGTGCAGGCGACATTGACGATGGAGTTCTGCGCCCGTGAGGCAATGCAGATCATGGGCGGTGCGAGCTATATGCGCGGCTGCCGCGTGGAGCGCATCTACCGCGAAGTGCGCGTGAATGCGATCGGCGGCGGCTCGGAGGAGATCATGCGCGATCTCGCCGCGCGTCAGCTGGGTATTTGATTCAGGAAGATTGTTGGAAAAGGGTGAAAGAATGAGCCTGACCACACAGGAGCTCGATGAATTCCGCAAGGGAGTCCGGGCCTGGTTCGAAGAAAACAAGCCCGCCGATCCGGGCTTCCTGCTGCCGCTGTCCTTCATGGAAGTGGGCACGGACGAGCAGTTCTATTTCCTGCGCGACTGGCAGCGGAAGGTCTATGAGGCCGGCTATCTCGGCATGGCCTGGCCGAAGGAATATGGTGGCCACGGCAAGCCGCAGGCTCTTCAGGACATCGTGACGCGCGAGATGATCCGCCAGAAGGTGCCCTTCATGACGAACACGATCGGTCTCAACTGGGCCGGTCCGCTGATCCTCAACATGGGATCGGAAGAGCAGAAGAAGGCCTATATTCCGGGTATTCTCAGCGCCGAGGACATCTGGTGTCAGGGCTTCTCGGAGCCGGATCACGGCTCCGATCTCGGCAATGCGCAGCTCAAGGCGACGCGCGACGGCAACGAGTTCGTGCTCAACGGCAGCAAGATCTGGACGAGCCTTGGCAGGCACGCGAAATATATGATCCTGCTCGCCCGCACGAAGCAGAACACGAATAACAAATATGAGGGATTGAGCTTCTTCCTCATCCCGATGCGCATTCCCGGCATTGAAGTTGTGCCGATCCGCAAGCTCACCGGCGAATATGGCTTCAACCAGACCTTCTTCACCGATGCGCGGATCTCCGAATCCTGCCTCATCGGCAAGGAAGGCGAAGGCTGGCAGGTCGCCATGGCGACGCTTGCTTTCGAGCGCGGGGCGGTCGGCGGTCAGGCTGGCGGCCATGCGATGATGAGCCGCGAAGTGGCAGAAGTTGTCGCGCTCGCGCAGACCGCGCAGCGCGCAGGCAGGCCCGCGATCGAAGACCCGACGATCCGCGACCGGCTCGTGCAGTTCATCATGGAAGAACGGTCCATGATGCTCAATTCGGCACGTTCCAAGATCAAGGCGCTCAATGCGGATCGTCCTTTCTCGATCCCCATGTCGTCGAAGCTCGTGGGCAGCGAATATCAGCGCCGCATGAACCAGTTCGCACTCTCTCTGCAAGGCGCGAACGCGGCCTATTACGTCGGCGACGATCTTGCCTATGAGCGCGGCCAGTGGCAGCGGTCGTACTTCAACTCCTTCTCCGCCACCATCGGCGGCGGAACGAGCGAAATTCAGCACAACATTATTGGCGAGCGCGTTCTCGGCCTGCCGAAGAGCTGAGGAGCGATAGATCATGCTGGACACAAACAAGAAACTGACGATCACCTTCAGCGAGGAGCAGGAGCAGCTTCTCGACATCGCGACGAGCTTCGCCCGCGACAAGTTCCCCATGGACAAGGCGCGGGCGCGCATCGCGGCGGCTGAAGATTTCGACCGTGCGATCTGGAGCGAAATGGCTTCGCTCGGCTGGCTCGGCATCGCCGTGCCGGAAGAATTCGGTGGTAGCGGCCTCGGTCTCGCCGAAGTCGTGACCATCGCCGAGCCGCTCGGCCGCAATCTCGCGGGCACGCCTTTCGTCTCCACGACGCTTGTCGCACAGGCGTTGCTGAAGGCAGGCACCTCCGCGCAGAAGCAGGAATGGCTGCCGAAGATTTGCGAAGGCGCTATCGGCGCTCTCGCAATTGTCGAACCGCATGGCGACTGGAACCTCGCGCATCTCGAAGCGAAGGCGACGGAAGCAGGCGACACGCTTGCGCTTTCGGGCACCAAGACTTTCGTGACCGATGCGGCCTCCGCCGATCTCGCCATCGTTTCGGTATCACTTGGCGGCAAGCCGGCGCTCGTTCTTCTCGACAAGGCGGCGCTTGGCAAGGCGGTGCTTGAAAGGGAGACGGTGATCGACGAAACGCGCCGCTCCTATCGCCTGAAACTCGACGGCGTCTCGGTGCCCAAGGCCAATCTGCTCGATCAGGCGGCAACGGTGGCGGCGCTGAGCCATGTCGACGCGGCGGCCTGCCTGCTGCTTGCGGCGGAAGCCTGCGGCGGCACGAGCGGCGTCATCGACGTCATCGTCGAGTATCTGAAGACGCGCAAGCAGTTCGACCGCTATATCGGCTCCTATCAGGCGCTGAAGCACCCGACGGTCGATGCGCTTCTCGCACTCGAAGCGGCCCGTTCGCATCTCTATTATGCGGCAGGCGTTTTCGGTCAGGGCGAGGAAGGCGAGATTGCCATGCGCATGGCGAAGGCTCTGTCGAGCGACGCCATCGCCTTTGCGTCTGATCGCGCCATCCAGTTCCATGGCGGCTTCGGTTTCACCTATGACTGCGACGCACAGCTTTTCCGCCGTCGCGGCGTCTGGTGCGAGGTGCAGCATGGCGACGCGGCCTATCACCGCCGCAAGCTGGCCGATCTGATATTCTGAAAAAGGTGGGGGCGCTTCGGCGCTCCCATTCGTTTCAGGCGGAATAGACGCATTTTCCGCCGACCCATGTTTCAAGCACGCGAATGCTGCGGATCGTCTCCGGCGGCACCGCGCGCGGATCCTTGTCCAGAACGACGAAATCCGCGAACTTGCCCGGCTCCAGCGTGCCGATCTCATGTTCGGAGTGACATTGCCACGCGGCATCCCGCGTGAGCGCGACGATGGCGTCCTCGACGCTCACGCGCTCGCCCGGATTGAGCACGCTGCCCGGCTCCTTCCAGAGGCTGCGGTTGACCGCGTTGTCGATGAGGCGCAGCGGGTCCATCTCGCTCACCGGCTCGTCCGAATGCATGGTCCAGCGAATGCCCTTCTTCCCGCATGACGCGGCGCGGCCGAGGAGGTTCGTCTTTGCCGGTCCGAATATCTCGTCGCGAAAGGCCTTGCCCCAATAGTGGACGTGACCGATCAGGAAGCTCGGGCTGATGCCGAGTTTTGCGATGCGCTCGATCTGCTCGTCGTGAAGGATCGAACAATGTTCGATGCGGAAGCGGCGCTCGCGCGGCGCGCCAGCCGCATAGGCCGCCTCGAAGGCATCAAGCGCATGGTCGATGGCCTTGTCGCCATTTGCGTGAACGACAACCGGCCAGCCCTGAAGCGCGCGCTTCACCACGATCTCCCTCAGCGCCTCCTTCTCGACATAGGCGATGCCGAAATCGTCGCGTCCAAGATAGGGCTCGCGTTGAAGTCCGGTGCGGCCCTGATTGGAACCGTCGGAGACGATCTTCCAGCCGGTCGCGCGCGCCATCTGGTCGCCGTCGCCGAAGGCAAAGCCCAACTCGTCCCAGCGGCTTGCGCCGGCCTGGATCAATGAATAACGAAGACGAGCGGTCATATGTCCGGAGGCCGCGAACTTTCGGAAGGCTTCGATCTCGCCCGGTCCCTGGAAGCCGCCGCTCGCCTGATCGCAGAAGGTGGTGATGCCGACGCGGTTCGCCTTTTCGCACACGCGCTTGCAGGCGGCGGGCACATCGGTCACAGCCATGGCGGCGAGGTTGTGACCGAGCACGGCGAACATCGTCGTCTGTCCTTGCAGCACACCGTTCGGCGTATCGTCAGGCTCGCGCCCATATGCGGCGCCGGCGGGATTGGGCGTCGCGGCGGTGATGCCGGCGATCTTCAATGCCGCCGAATTGCAATAGCCGATATGAAGCGAGGCATTGAAGATGAAGACCGGATTGTCGGGTGCCAGACGGTCGAGCGCCTGCGCGTTGATGCGGTCCGCGCCGGGCTGAAGCGAAGGGTCGAACTGCCGGGCAACGATCCACTCGCCGGGCTTTGCCTGTCTTGCCAACTCTCCGATCCGCGCGATGACATCCTCGGCATCTTCGCATTGCATCGCTCCGACATCGGCGAAGCGCCCCAGAATGGCGATGGGGAAAAAGTGCATATGCGGCTCTATGAAGCCCGGAAGGATCGTTCGCCCGGCGCAATCGACGATCTCGGCTTCGTCGCCCGCGCTCGCCTTCACTTCGTCGAGCGTCCCCACCGCGACGATCATTCCGTTACGGAAAGCGAGCGCCTCGGCAATGCTGAAATTTCCGTCCGCGGTCACGACATTGGCATTGGCCAAGACGGTCGTGCCGGCATGGACTTCGGGAGCCGGGCCCAGCCGCGCCCAGTCGTCATTCCGTGCGGCCCGGTCGAAAGCCGGAAAGGACAGAAGCCCCATATCCTGAAGGATCGGCGCGCAGCAGGGACAGCCGAAGCTCTCGGCATCGTGTGCATGCGGCTTGCCTTCGCACTCGCAGGATGGCGCGTGCCCTGTCTCGATCATGCCTTGTCCTTCCCGTTTCTCCAGCCGCTTCGGCGTTTCAGCACAGAGTTGACGCAAGGGCGCCGCCTGTCAAACCGCGGCGTTCTGAATCTGCTTCGATGAGGCCGCGGGAATGCGCTAGGCTTCGTGCAAAGAAACTTGTGCCTTGCGGAGGAACGATATGAGCGAGCGGATTTCCCTCTCGATTGAAAACGGCGTCGCGGATGTGCGGCTCGTGCGCGTAGACAAGATGAACGCGCTCGACGATGCGATGTTCGAAGCGCTGATCGCGACTGGCGAGCGGCTCGCCACCGAAAAGGGCGTCCGCGCCGTCGTGCTCTCGGGCGAGGGCCGCGCCTTCTGCGCCGGTCTCGACATGGGCAATTTCGGAAAGATGGCCGCGCCGAAGGATGGCGCGAAGAAGGAAGAGGCGGGCATGCTTGGCCGCCTCGAAAAGCGCACCCATGGAATCGTCAATCGCCCGCAACATGCGGTCTGGGTCTGGCGGCAATTGCCGGTGCCCGTCATCGCCGCTGTTCACGGCGTCGCCTATGGCGGCGGCTTTCAGGTCATGCTGGGCGCCGACATGCGCTATGTCGCACCAGACACGAAGCTCTCCATCATGGAAATCAAATGGGGTCTGGTGCCGGATATGGCCGGAACGCAGATCATGCGCCATCTGGTGCGCGAGGATATCGTCCGTGAGCTGACCTATACGGGCCGCGTCTTTACCGGCGAAGAAGCGGGCCGCATCGGCTTCGCGACCCGCGTGACGGCGACGCCGCGCGAAGACGCGTTGGCGACCGCGCGCGAAATCGCGGGCAAGAGCCCCGACGCCATCCGCGCCTCCAAGCGCCTGCTCAATGCTGCCGTGGTGGTTGATCCGGCGGCCGGCCTGCTGATGGAGTCTGTCGAGCAGGACAAGCTCATCGGCAGCAAGAACCAGATCGAGTCCGTCATGTCGAACCTCGAAAAACGGGCTGCAAACCACATCGACTGAAGCAGACCCTGGGGCATCCCGCCGGTGGAACGGGAGGACGGGATGCCCTAGGCTTCAAGGAAACGCTGGCGAAGCGGACAAAATAAAGATCAATAATCTTCGCAATGTCTCTGGGAGGAGAACATGGGAAAGACATCGGTAGCGGTTATCGGCGCGGGCCTTGGGGGGCTTTGTGCGGCCATCAAGCTCAAGGAAGCCGGCTTCAACAACGTCACGATTCTCGAAAAGGCCACGAAAGTCGGCGGCACATGGCGGGATAATTCCTATCCCGGGTGCGCCTGCGACACGCCGGTGGCGATGTACCAGTTCTCCTTCGCGCCGAGCCTCGGCTGGAGCCATCTTTTCCCGCGCGCGGGAGAGGTGCAGGCCTATTCCGAATTTCTCGCCGACAGCTTCAACCTCCGCCCCAATCTGAAACTCGGCGCCGAGACGACCTCCGCCGTATGGGACGAGGTGAAATCCGTCTGGCGCCTCACAACGAAATCGGGCGAGACGATCGAGGCGGATGCCATCGTGCCCGCGCTCGGTCAGCTCAATCGGCCGACCATTCCGGACATCAAGGGACGCGACAGCTTCAAGGGGCCGGCCTTTCATTCGGCGCGCTGGGACCATTCGGTCGACCTCAAGGGCAAGCGTGTTGGCGTCATCGGGTCGGCGGCGAGCGCCGTTCAGCTCATCCCGGAAGTGGCGAAGATCGCGAGCCATCTCACCGTCTTCCAGCGCACGCCGAACTGGGTGATCCCGCGTCTCGACCGGCCGATTACCGAGGAAGAAAAGGCGCTGATGATGACCGCGCCCGAAATCGCGCAGATGGGCCGCGATGTCATTTACGCCAATGCCGATCATCTTTTCTGGCAGGCCTTCAGCTGGACGAAAGAGGGCCGCGATGCCTATACGCGCATCGCACTCAATCAGCTCGAAGAGCAGATCCCCGATCCCGAACTCCGCAAGAAGCTGACGCCGAATTATCCGATCGGCTGCAAGCGCATCCTCATCACCGACGATTTCTACCCGGCCCTGATGCGCCCCAATGTCTCACTCGTCACCGAGCATATCGAGGGCATTACGCCCGAAGGCGTGAAGACCACCGACGGCGCGATGCATGATCTCGACGTCATCGTCT
>DAIEIL010000130.1 GCA_027352645.1 Rhodobiaceae bacterium
CGGCTGCAGGCGCTGCCGCCGCGAAACCGACAGTCGCCATGACCACAAGCAATGCCGCGATCGAATTGCGCATGGCCGTCCTCCTGCCCTCGCCGCGATGATAGGCCCGCGCCGGTGGCCCTGGTGAACGGCCGCGGCGTCAAAATCGCCGCACCCCGTTGAACCGGCGGGACCAAATTCCCACATGCCCATGGTGGTATTGGCCGACAGCGGATCGTTAAGGGCCCGGGAGGGGACCCCATTTCAGAAAAATCGAAAACGAATGGCGCAGAAGGGTTTCGGAAATCAATATTTGGTTCATTTATTACAGATGCATACAATATATAGATTGGCCGCATGGCGGTCCGGCCGCCTCTGTTCCGGCGCCAGGACAGATAAAGACATGCAGATTTCTTTATATGTTTCTTGCTCCCCCCATGGCCCGCTGCTATATCCGGCCCGCTTCCTCAAAGGATTTCGCTATGGCCGCCGCGCACGATTACGTCGTCAAGGACATCTCCCTCGCCGACTGGGGCCGCAAGGAACTGGCCATTGCCGAGACCGAGATGCCTGGCCTGATGGCCACGCGCGCCGAATACGGCCCGAAACAGGTGCTCAAGGGCGCACGCGTCGCCGGTTCGCTGCATATGACCATCCAGACTGCGGTGCTGATCGAGACGCTGAAGGCACTGGGCGCGGACGTCCGCTGGGCCTCGTGCAACATCTATTCGACGCAGGACCATGCCGCCGCCGCGATCGCCGCCTCGGGCACGCCGGTCTTCGCGATCAAGGGCGAGAGCCTCGAGGACTATTGGGAATACACGCACCGCATCTTCGAATGGGCCGATGGCGGCACGCCGAACATGATCCTCGACGATGGCGGCGACGCGACGCTGCTCGTCCATCTGGGCCTGCGCGCCGAGGGCGGCGATGTAGCCTTCCTCGAAACGGCCTCGAACGAGGAAGAGGAAATTCTTTTCGCCGCGATCAAGCGCCGCCTGAAGCACAAGCATGGCTGGTACACGCAGCTCGCGAAGAACATCCGCGGTGTGACCGAGGAAACGACCACGGGCGTCCATCGCCTCTACGAGATGCAGAAGAAGGGCACGCTGCTCTGGCCCGCGATCAACGTGAACGACAGCGTCACCAAGTCGAAATTCGACAATCTCTATGGCTGCCGTGAATCGCTGGTCGACGGCATCCGCCGCGCGACCGACGTGATGATGGCCGGCAAGGTCGGCGTCGTCGCCGGTTTCGGCGATGTGGGCAAGGGTTCGGCCGCGTCGCTCCGCAATGCGGGCGCCCGCGTCATCGTCACCGAAATCGATCCGATCTGCGCGCTTCAGGCCGCGATGGAAGGCTATGAAGTGACGACGATGGAAGAGGCCGCGCCGCGCGGCGACATCTTCGTCACCACGACGGGCAACGTGGACGTCATCACCGTCGACCACATGCGCGCCATGAAGGACCGCGCCATCGTCTGCAATATCGGCCATTTCGACAGCGAAATTCAGGTCGGGGGCTTGCGCAACTTCAAGTGGCACAATGTGAAGCCGCAGGTGGACGAGATCGAGTTCCCCGGCGGCAACCGCATCATCCTTCTCGCCGAAGGCCGCCTCGTGAATCTGGGCTGCGCGACGGGCCATCCGAGCTTCGTCATGTCGGCCTCCTTCACGAACCAGACGCTCGCCCAGATCGAACTCTGGACGAAGCCGGACGCCTACGAGAAGAAGGTCTACACGCTGCCGAAGAAGCTCGACGAGAAGGTCGCGGCGCTGCATCTGGAAAAGATCGGCGTGAAGCTGACCAGGCTCAACGACAAGCAGGCCGCCTATATCGGCGTGGACGCCGCGGGCCCCTACAAGCCCGAGGCCTACCGCTACTGATTTCGGCCCCGGCCGAACCTGAAAGGCCCGGCATTGCCGGGCCTTTTCTTTTGCGGCGCTGCCGGATGTGCCGTTTCGCAGCGCCGCAAGACATGATGTACTATTCACCTATTGGGCAGATCAGGCCGCGCGAATCGCGCGGCTCGGGCGGGGACAATGACGGACATGCGAATGCCGCCTGCAAGGCTGCGTTGGGGAACGAGCCTATTCGCGCTCGGGCCTGCACTGCTGGCCGCGCCTGCCGCCGCCGATACGCTGCCTGACAGAATTCAGGACTCTTTGCCCAAGGCGCTGGCGACGCTGGGCGTCCCTGCGGAACCCGCCGTCAGCCTCTATATGCTCGGCGCCCTCGGTATCGCCGCTTTCGGTGTCCTCGCCGCGCTGGCGGGCTTTCGGGCTGCCCGCGTCGCCCGCCGCGTGGCGCTTGCCCGCGAGCAGGAGCTTGCGAACCTCGACGCCCGGCTCCATACGGCGGAATCCATCCTCGCGGCGGAGCCCGACGCCGTATTCATCTGGACGCCGGAAAGCCTCCGCGCTGCGCCCGGCACGTTTCAGTCGCGCCCGCGCATCGTCGGCTCCACCGCGACGCTGGTCGATCCGGCCTCGGGCGATCTCGATTTTTCCTATCTGCTGACACGTCTCGAACCTGAGAATGCCGGCCGTCTCAACACCGCCGTGCAGCGGCTCAGGACGCGGGGGGCGCGATTCTCGCTTCATGTGCAGTCGCTGGACGGACGGACCTTCGAAGCGGAAGGCAGGCCCGCAGGGGCGCTCGCCGTGCTCTGGCTGCGCGACGTAACGGGCGAGCGCGCGGAGGTGAGCCGCCTCAATGAGCGCGTTCGTCAGGCCGAAACGAGCCGTGCCCGCTTCGAGGAGCATCTCATGACGGCGCCGTTCCCCGCCTGGCGGCGGAACGAGGAAGGCAAGCTCGTTTGGGTGAATGCCGCCTATGCGCGCGCCGTCGATGCGGCGACGCCGCAGGACGCGGTGGAACGTGGCCTCGAACTCCTGAGCGAAGATATCCTCGCTCTGTTGCGCCGCCGCCTTTTCGACCAAAGCCGCGCCAGCGAGCGGGCGCATGCGATCATGGCGGGTGAGCGCCGCGCGATCGAGGTTTTCGAACAGCGCGTTTCGGAGGGATTTGCGGGGCTCGCCGTCGACGTCTCCGCTCTCGACGCGACAGAGGCGGAATTGCGCCGCCATATCGAAAGCCACGCCGCTACGCTCGACCGCGTGACCACGGCGGTCGCAATCTGCGGCCCGGACAAGCGCCTCAAATTCCGCAACCGCGCTTTCGAAACGCTCTGGGGCCTCGATCCGCAATGGCTCGATGCTGAGCCGACCGACAGCGAAATGCTCGACGAGCTGCGCGCGATGCGCCGTTTGCCGGAGCAGGCGAACTTCCCGGCCTGGAAACAGAGCCGCATGGAACTCTACACCTCGCTCGATCCGCTGGAAGAATATTGTCACCTGCCCGACGGGCGCACGATCAAGGTGCTTGGCCAGGCGCACCCCTTTGGCGGCGTCATCTATCTCTACGAGAACGTGACGGAGCGGCTGAATCTCGAAAGCTCCTACAACACGCTGGCTCGCGTGCAGCGCGAGACCATCGACAATCTTTATGAAGGTGTCGCGGTCTTCGGTTCGGATGGAAGGCTGACGCTTTCAAATCCCGCTTATGCGCGAATCTGGAATCTCTCTGCGGAGATGCTTTCGGCAAAGCCGCATGTGGACGAGATCGTCGAGGCCTGCCGCCCGCTTTTCAGCGACAGGGCGGATGCGGACAACCTCAAGGCGCGCATCATGATGGCGTCTGGCGTTCGCTCGCAGACAACGGGCCGCCTCAACCGTCCAGACGGCACGGTGATCGATTATGCGGTGGTGCCGCTTCCCGATGGCGCGAGCCTTCTCACCTATGTCGACGTGACGGACTCGATCCACATGGAGCTTGCGCTGCGCGAGCGCAACGACGCGCTGGAAACGGCGGATCGCCTGAAGTCCGAATTCATCAGCCATGTGTCCTATCAGCTGCGTACGCCGCTCACGAATATCCTCGGCTTCGGCGAAATCCTCGAAGCGGAGATGTTCGGCGACCTCAATCCCAAGCAGCACGAATATACGCAAGGCATTCTTGAGTCCTCGGACACGCTGCTCGACATCGTGAACGATATTCTCGATCTCACGGTCATCGAGGCGGGCGCGATGACGCTCGACCTGTCCGATGTCGAGATTTCGGGTGTTATTCGCGCGGCCGAGGAATTTGCCCAGCGCCCCGCGCAGAAGAACCGGATCGTGCTCAAGGTCGAGGCACCAAAAGATCTTGGCGTCCTCCGCGCCGACGAAAAGCGCATCAAGCAGATCATGATCAATCTTCTGTCGAACGCGCTCACCTTCACGAGTCCGGGCGACGCGATCACCATCGGCGCCGAGCGCCTCGAAAACACGATTCAGCTCTATGTCGCCGACACGGGCGACGGCATCAAACCGGAATTCCAGGCCACCGTCTTCGACCGCTTCGAGTCGCGCGCCGGTCAGGATCGTCGCCGCGGCGCGGGCCTCGGCCTGTCGCTGGTGCGCTCTTTCGTCGAACTTCATGGTGGCTGGGTCACACTGGAATCCGCGCCCGACGTGGGAACGCGCGTCACCTGCCATCTTCCTGTGCGGGTGCCGGGTAGCGCTTCGCTTTCCAGCGCGCCCGCGCCGGATGTAGAGTTTTCCCCGGAGCCGGCCGACCTGCCCTGAGCATTCCCGGTCTCCGATACCCGCTCTTTCCAACCACTGACCGATTTGATAGTTTCGGTCATCTGGTTCGGAGCCGCCCGAGCGTGGCCGGCGAGAAGGGGAGGAACCCATGTCCGTCACCGTCAAGGTCAATGGCGTCAGCCATACGCTCGATGTCGAGCTTGAGATGCCGCTTCTCTGGGTTCTGCGCGACGAACTCGGCCTCACCGGCACGAAATTCGGCTGCGGCGTCGCCTCCTGCGGCGCCTGCACCGTGCATGTCGATGGCGCAGCCGTCCGCTCCTGCGTGACGCCGGTCGCCTCGGTCGAAAACCACGAGATCGTGACGATCGAGGGGCTTGCCGAAGCCTCGGGCGCGAAGGCCGCGCTCGCCCCCATTCAGGCCGCGTGGATCGCCGGGCAGGTGCCGCAATGCGGTTATTGCCAGTCGGGCATGCTGATGGCCGTTTCGGCGCTGCTGAAGGAAAAGCCGAAGGCCACCGATGCGGAGATCGACGAGGCGATCACCAATGTCTGCCGTTGCGGAACCTATCCGCGCGTGCGCGCCGCGATCCATTCGCTGTCGAACGCCTGAGGGGAACGCCATGAACATCAAGAAACCCACGCGGCGCGGATTCCTCATCGCTGGCGGTCTCGCGGGCGGCGGCTTGCTGCTCGGCTATGTCAGCTCCGGTCCTTCGCGCCTTACCCTGCAAGACAAGGCGGTGACCAGGGGTGAGGGAGAGCGCTTCGTCACGACATGGCTCAAGCTCGCGCCGGACAATGTGCTGACCGTCTATGTGCCTCATTCCGATATGGGGCAGGGCGTCATCACTGCGCTTGCCATGATGGCGGCGGAAGAGATGGAAGCAGACTGGTCGCTCGTGCGCGCCGAGCAGGCGCCTGCCGAACAGGCTTTCGCCAATGAGTCGCTCAGCCAGAATTTCACCGACGGCATCCAGATTCCGTCGTTCCTTACCGGCATCAACAATGCCGCCTGGTATGGCGTGGCGAAGCTCATGCATCTCCAGGTGACCGGTGGCTCCTCCTCCGTGCGCTGGACGGGTCAGCATGGCATGCGCGTTGCGGGCGCCGCCGCGAAGGATCTGCTGATCCGCGCGGCCGCGAAGCGCTGGGGCGTCGATCCGTCCGAATGCGCGGCGCGGCTCTCCCATGTGCATCATGAAGCGTCCGGCAAGTCCGCGACATTCGCCGAACTCGCAGCCGATGCGGCGGAGCTTTCTGCGCTCTCCAATCCTGTGCTGAAAAGCGCGAAGGACTACACCATCGTCGGCAAGCCCATTCCGCGCTTCGATATTCCAGCCAAGGTCGACGGTTCGGCGAAATACGGCATCGATGTTCATCTGCCGGGCATGCTTTACGCTGCGATCAAATTCGTGCCGGTCTTCGGCGCGGAGGTCGTGAGCTACAACGAAGACGAGATTCTCAAGCGCCCCGGCGTGAAGAAGCTGGTACGTCTGCCTGTGGGCGTCGCCGTCGTCGCCAATAATTTCTGGCGTGCGAAGGAAGCCGCCGCTGCGCTCGAACTCAAGATCGACGCCAAGGGGAACGACACGCGTTCAACTGCGTCGATCTACGCGCAGCACGACAGGGACATCGCCGCCGCCGACGGCGCGAAGGATGTCGAGATCGGCGATACGGAAGCGGCGTTGAAGGGCGCGGGCAAGCTCGTGGAAGCGACATACCGCGTGCCCTATCTCGCCCATGCCTGCATGGAGCCGATGAACTGCACCGTCTGGATCAAGGCGGACGGCAAGGCCGAAGTCTGGGTCGGCGCGCAGGACGCGCTGGGCACGCGCGGCCGCATTGCCGAGATCGCAGGCCTTTCCTTCGACGACGTGACACTTCATCCGATGCTACTCGGCGGCGGCTTCGGGCGCCGCATTCCCGTGCGCAAGGGATTTGCCGATTTCCCGAGCGAGATCGATTTTGCGGCACTGATCGCCAAGGAAGTCGATGCGCCGGTGAAGCTCGTCTATACGCGCGAGGACGATATCCAGCACGACGCCTATCGCCCTGCCGTGACGAGCGTCTTCAAGGTCGCGCTCGACAAGGAAGGTTTGCCCGTCGCCTGGCGCAACCGCTATGTGACGAAGGACGATCCGGCAGAGGCCGCGCATATTCCCTATTCGGTGGCGAACCAGTCGATCCGCTCCATCGAGAGCCCGACGCCCGTTCCACGCGGCCCCTGGCGCTCGGTCGCGCATTCGCAGCACACGTTTTTCACGGAAAGCTTCGTGGACGAACTCGCCCATGAAGCGGGCAAGGACCCGTTCGAATATCGCCGCGCTCTCCTGAAGGACCAGCCCCGCCATCTCGCCGTGCTGGAACTTGCCGCAGCGAAGGCCGGGTGGGGCACACCGCTGCCCAAGGGCCATGCGCGCGGGATCGCCATTCAGGAGGCGTTCAAGACAATCGTCGCGGAAGTGGCAGAAGTTTCGGTAAGCCATACCGGCGAGTTGAAGGTCCATCGCGTCGTGGCGGCGGTCGATTGCGGCCGCATGATCAATCCGAACACGGTCGAGCAGCAGGTCGAGTCGGGGATCATCTTCGGTCTGACAGCGGCTCTGCGCGGCGAAATCACGATCGAGAAGGGCGCGGTCGTGCAGTCGAATTTCCCCGACTACGAAATGCTGCATATGGCCGACATGCCTTCGATCGAGGTTCATGTGCTCGAGAGCGGCGCAGAGCTTGGCGGGCTCGGCGAACCCGCGACGCCGCCCATCGCGGCTGCGGTCTCGAATGCGGTCTTTGCCGCGACGGGAAAGCGCATTCGAGAATTGCCGCTGAAGAAGCATGACCTCACGCCGCTTTCCGCCAAGCTCGCGCAAGCGGCGGAATGAGCAACAAAAAAGGGCGCCGAAAACCGGCGCCCTTTTTCTTGAGATAAAAACGTTAGTGCTGCGATTCCGGCAGCGACACGCGGATGCCATCGAGCTCCGGCGTCACCTTGATCTGGCAGGAGAGGCGGGAATTGGCCTGGGTGTGCTCGCAGAAGTCGAGCATGGTCTCTTCCATGTCTTCCTTGCCCGGAATCTTCGCGAGCCATTCTTCCGGCACATAGATCATGCAGGTCGCACAGGCGCAGGCGCCGCCGCAATCGGCGTCGATGCCCGGAACCATGTTCTTGACCGCGCCTTCCATGAGCGTCAGGCCTTCCGCCACGTCGATCGTGTGCTCCTTGCCGTCATGCTCGACATAAGTAACTTTCGCCATTCTCTCCGAACGCCTCCTCACCTATTCAACTGTCTTGTCTCGGCGACGCCTTATCAGGCGCTCGCTATTTCCTTCATGGAAATGCTTTCGTCAGCCAGCCGCTTGGGATCGAGCTTCACCTGCCTGGCGATGAGCTGCCGCGCCGTCATGAATTCGGGCGCACGGTTGACTGCATCGACGGCGATGAGAACGCCATCCTTGAGGTAGAACACCGCGAAGTTGCGGCCTTCGGCCGGATTGCCGCGCGTGACGGCTTCCGTATAGCCTGCCGAAAGCCCGGCGATCTGAAGCTTCAGATCGTACTGGTCCGACCAGAACCAGGGCACCTGATTATAGGGCTTGTCCTTGCCGGTGATGGCGGCGGCGGCGGTCTTTCCCTGCTCGATGGCGTTGTGAACGCTTTCGAGCCGGAGCCTGCGGCCATAGACGCCGTTCGGATGGTTGGTGCAGTCGCCCGCTGCATAAATGTCGGGGACGCTGGTGCGGGCCTGCTCGTCGACGACGATGCCGTTCTCGACCTTGATGCCGGCGGTCTCCGCAAGCTCAACATTCGGAATGATGCCGATACCCACGACCACGAAATCGCAGGGAAAGGTCTCGCCTTCGCCCG
>DAIEIL010000131.1 GCA_027352645.1 Rhodobiaceae bacterium
TCGACCAGGCGGTCAGCGCGATGAGCAGCAGCGGAACAAAGAGCGCGCCAATGACAAGTGCGAGCTCGGGTTGCGCCAGCGCCGGAAGATTGGCGAGGCCATAGAGACCATTCACATAGGCGGCCCAGATGCCGGTCGTGAGTGTGGCGGCGACAAAGGCCAGAAGCGGAATATTTTTCGATGGGCGTCTGGAAATCATCCGGTAGAGCGCACCGCCTGAAGGCGTGTCTTCATTCGCCGCCTTGACCGTCGCTTTCGGGGGCGAGGCCTCGGCAGGGGTTTTGTCCTTCGCGAGTTCCAGATTTGCCATATTTCTATTCCATCTACGCCAGATGTTGAGGGTGCGGGAAGGCACCCCTCACGTCAACAGCGAGGCCGCAAAGCGGCAGTTTGCTTAACTCTTTACTAACCATAAATAGTCGCGGGAGTCATTGCGGTTAACGGTTCAGTACAATTCGAGGGATTAAGCTTTTCCTGTCGGAAGGGGCGGCAGGAGAAAGCCATGGCTATAGTGAGCGCAATGAAGTCCGAAGAGATCGAAAAACCGGGGACGACAGTCTCCGAAGCATCGCCTTCCGAACGGCCGCTCGATCTCGTTCATTTGTCCAAATATACATTCGGCGATCGCTCACTTGAAGCGGAGCTTATGGGTCTCTTCCGTTCGCAGGCGGGTGTATATATCTCGCGTCTCGAAGCTGCGGCCAATGCGAAGGACTGGCGCGACGCCGCGCATAGTCTGAAAGGTTCGGCCCGCAGTCTCGGCGCTTGGGCGCTGGCCGATATCGCCGAAGTAGCCGAGCACCGCGACTTCGATGACACCTCGACGCGTCATGCCGATCTTGCTCGGGTGCGTGACTCTATTGCTGTCGTCAGCGCCTTCATCGATGATCTGATGAGCTGAGATTTTAGCTCTTTGACGGAATACCCAGACCGAAGGGGCCGCTAAGGCCGGTTTCGCTGCTGCGCTGGCGTTCCCGTTCCTGCGTATAGCGGCGCAGTGCATAGGCCTCGGTCAGGTAACCGATCACCTTCATGTCCTGCATGTTGTCGAGCACGGGGAGTGTTTCCATTTCCACCGTCTCGAAACGCCCGAGCGCGACGCGCAGGTTTTCCTTCGGCTGCAGATAGATGCCCTTGCCGCGCGCAAGATCGCCGGCGACGAGCGAGGCTGCCGCATCGGTGATGTCCGGGTCGTGCACTGTCGCCATATTGACGATGCCGAGATATTTGCCTTCCGCATCGACCGTGAAGACGCGCTTGGCGCTGCCGAGCGGAGCGACTTCGCGCAGCTTCAGCAGCGGCATGCTGGCAGGCACGATGACGGGGTCCGAACGCATCACGCGGTTGACGGTGAGGTCCGCGATCCAGCCAATGTCATGTGCACCGGTAATCGGCACACCGCGCAGGTGGAAGCGCCATGTCGAGAAGGAATAGCCGAAGGTGAGGCGGATGATCGTCGAGGCGATGACGACGGCGACCAGCACACCCATGGTGACGGGGAAGTTGCCCGTGCCTTCCAGCACCAGCAGTACCATGGTGATCGGCGCGCCGATGATGCCTGCGCCCACCGCACCCATGCCGACCAGCATGAAGGCGACCTTGTCGGCGGCTAGCCCCGGCGCCACGACAGTGATGGCGGAGGCGAAGACCGCGCCGACCAGGATGCCGAGGAATAGGGACGACGAGAACATGCCGCCTCTGAGGCCCGAGCCCAGTGAGACGACCGAGGCGACGAGCTTGCCTGCGAGCAAGGCGGCGACGAGCAGGAAGGTGCGGTCGTTTTCCAGCGCATACTGGATCGCACCATGGCCCGAGCCCAGCACCTGCGGCGAACCGAAGGCGAGGATGGTGAGCGAGAGTCCGCCGACGCCGGGGCGGATCCAGATCGGCAGTTTCGACAAATGGCTTTCCGCCCATGTCACCGCGCGCATGGTGAGGATCGAGAAACCCGCCGCCGCGACGCCGAGGACGGCAAAGAGCAGATAGAGCAGCGGCGTGATGGTGAAGGCCTGCCTCACGGCAAAGAGCGGTGCGTCCGTGCCAAGCAGCTGGATCGTCAGCGCGCCGGCGAGTGCGGCGATGCCGACAGGCGCAAGCGCGCGGGGCGCGTAATTGCCGAGCACAAGTTCAAAGCCATAGAAAGCGCCCGCGAGCGGCGCATTGAAGGCGGCGGCGATGGCGGCCGCCGCGCCCGCGGTCACATAGATGCGCGCCTCGTCGCGGCGCAGGCGGAAGTGGGTGGCGACGGCTGAAAAGATCGCGCCCCCCATCTGCGTATAGCCCGCTTCCATGCCGAGCGAGCCGCCCGCCGCATTCGAGGTCAGCGTGGCGATTGCGAGGCGGATGCTGTCGAGCATCGACATACGGCCGCCGAAGAGCGCATTGGCTTCGACCGGGTCGGTCACCTCGGATGAACGCTTGCGCCGCCAGAGCCAGGCGAGATAGCCAAAGAAGAGGCTCATCGCTACCGGCACGATCAGCAGCCGGATCGGATCGATATAGGTCTGCTCGCTGAGGTAGGAGTGCATCGGCAGGCCGAAGAGAATGTCATGGAGCCCGTAGACCATCTGGCGCAGCAGAAAGACGACGACGCCCACCAGGATTCCCAGCGGTGCGCAGAGCATGATGATGCCCGGTTCCCAGCTTCGGAGCGTTCGGTTGAAACCGGCATAGCGGATGC
>DAIEIL010000137.1 GCA_027352645.1 Rhodobiaceae bacterium
ATGCCGGTGGAGCCCGGCGGCCAATTGACGGTCTCCTCCGACGGCAAGTCGATGATCGTCGTCGACAAGGGCTGGACCTGGACCTACACACCGACGCCGATGCGATAGGCGCCTGAGCCTCGGCGAGCGCAGCCCGACAGAACAGTTTTGCTCTGAAGCCGCCTACACCTTCACGCGCGACAACGGCTCTTCGTTGACGTCGTAACCCGCCTCGACGGGAATGCGCAGCACGGGCTCGCCCGCCTCGTTCTTCGTCACCTGCGGCTCGACGGTGACGATGCGCGCGGCCCGGGCCGTTTCGATGGCATGGGTGGCATTTGCGTGACGTCCAAGCTTCTGCACATTGACGCGCGTCGGGAAGATGATGGTGCGCTTGCCTTCTTCCGCCTCGCGCACGGCGTCGAGTGGTTTGATCCAGACCGAGTCGACCGACTCCGATCCATCATGCACGGCAAGATGATCTTCCGGCGCCAAGGCCAGATAGAAGCGCGTGTCGAAACGCTTGGGCATCATGTTCGGCGTGATCCAGTGCGCGTAGGGCGTCAGCAGATCGGCGGCAAGGCGCAGACCTTCTTCGGCCAGCATGTCGCTAATGCCGATCTCGCCCTTGTTCAATGCGTCGCGCCGATGCTCGAGTTCCGTCAGACGCGCCGCGTTGACGAGCGCGCCCGTCTTCTCATCGCGGGCGAGTAGCACGCCGCACTCCTCATAGGCCTCGCGGATCGCCGCGACGCGCATCGCAAATTCCCAATCGTCGAGATCCTCCGCGCCGTCGACGAGCCCACGCACATTTTCATGCCGGTCGCGTGGGTCGACCTTGCCGCCCGGAAAGACGAGCGCGCCCGACGCAAAGTCGATCTGGTGATGGCGCACCACCATGAAGACTTCGAGTCCCTCCGCGCTGTCGCGCAGGAGGAGAATGGTGGCCGCCGGAATCAGCTTGTCGCTTGCGGGGCTGGACATGGACTTACTCCCTGTTTCATTTCCTGACGCTTTTTCTGGGCGAGCGTCTTTTTCTTAATCTATTGGCAAGGCTGTTTGCCGCGCCACCGGATTGTTAAGCCGGCCTAAACCAGCCGAGGGGCAAATTTCAAGCAGGCACATCTCGCCTGCCCCGCGACCGAAGAATTTGGCCTCAAGATGTACAGCAGTTCCTTTCGGCTGACCAACCGCGACATCGACCTCGCCTTCGAGGCGCGGCATCTGCACCTCGTTTTCCAGCCGAAGATCGAGCTTGCGACGGGCCGCGTGCTCGGTGCCGAAGCCTATGTGCGCTGGCTCCATCCCGATTACGGGCTGATGCCGCCGGGCCTCTTCCTTTCCTTCTTCGACCGCCACGGACGTAGCGGCGAGCTGACCCGTTTCGTCGCCGCCGCCGCTTCCGAGTCAATGGAGGCCTGGCGCCTCAGGGGGCAGAATTGGCCGGTCTCGCTCAATATTTCCGGCAGCGACCTCGCAGACCCGGCCCTTCCCGGCGCTCTGGACGGCATCGTCGGCGAACATGGGCTCGACCCGTCGCAATTCACCATCGAGGTGCCCGAAGCCGTCTTCGCGCGGCACGGGCAGGACGCGGTCACGGCGATCGCGGAAATGCGCCGACTCGGCTTCCGCACAGCGCTCGACGGCGGTGGCGCCGTCATCGTGCCGCAGGAGTTTCTAACGCCCGACCATTTCAGCGAGATCAAGATCTCGGGTGGCGCCATCATCCAGTTCGCGCGTCGCCTCAAGCAATCCGGCCTGGGGTTCATCGGCAAGCGCGTCACCCACGCCGTTTCGCAAGGGCTCGACGCGACCGCCGTCGGCGTCGAGGACGAGACGACCCTGTCCGCGCTTGCCGCCCTTGGCTTCACCGCCGCCCAAGGCTCGCATATCTGTCCGCCCCGCGAACCGAAGGACCTCATCGGCTGGACCTTCGCGCAGGATCTCAGGCGCGATTTTCAGCAGGCCGCCCGCGAGGATGAACTCGACGAATTGCTGCTGAGCGAAGCGCTCGACGAGGAAGAGGAAGCGGTCGCCCGCGTCGACCTCCCCATGGTCGAAATGATCATCGACTACGAAGCGCTGGATTTCGCCATTCCGGGGACGGATGACATTCCGGTTCCGATCGCCGAAATCGATGTTGTTTGCATCTTCCCGGACCGCAAACTCGTCGCCCTGCTCCGCCGCCCGCCGCAACATGGCCGCAGGCTTTCCGGTGTCGATCAGCCGATCCGCATGCGCGTCAAGCGGCCGAAACCCAAGCAGAAAAAGAAGAAAAGCTTCCTGGCAAGAGTTATCGGCTGGTAGCTCGCGACAGGCTTCATCCGTACCCATCAAAATAACAGAAAGCGCTGGCTTTTGGCCATGCACCCCCATTAGCATTCAGATTGCATCTTGCGGGGGAACATCATGCAAAAAGTCCCGGTTGGCGACACCATCGCCTTTGCCTACAGATTTGCGTTCGGCGAGTTCTTGACACTCCTGCGGCTGTCATGGATTCCGCTCACCATTATGATGGTGGCAATCCACTTCCTTTCGCATAGCCTCCCCCTAGGGACGATCGGCGCAGCCGACCCCAAGCAATTTTCCCTCGGATACGGGCAAATCGCGTCATTCATCGCCATGTTTGCGCTACAGTTGGTATGCATTGCCACTGCAATCGTCGCCTATACCGAACACGCGCTGCATCCTTCACCGGATCGGAAATTCTTCTATTTGCCATCGGCGAAAGTGGTCGGGAAAGTCCTTGCCGCGTTGCTGCTCTTCGGTCTGGCGTTCGGCGCCGTCATCATCTCAGCCGTTGGCATCATCTATATCGCACAACTGGCAGGAAAAACGTCGAGCGGCATGGAACGCCCCGGCGGCGGCTTCATATCCACCCTGGTCGCTATCTCCGTGATGGGAGCCGCATACTACGCGTTTATCAGAGCAACATTTATCCTGACACCGCTTGTAGTTGCGGAGGGAAAAATCGACCTTCGACGCGCATGGGATCTTGGACGAGGAAATTTCTGGCGTTACGCCGCCATCGCTCTGGGTATTGCGCTGCCGTTCCTCATCGCTTCGCTTGCAGCATCTCTTCTCTTTGCCAAACTTATCGCCCTGCCTCAGTCGGCTCTCGATTCGGCGCAATCTGCTGCTGAACGTCAGCAGATGATAATGGACTGGAACGCAACGATCGGCGCACAGCTTCGGATGCTTTGGCCGCTGATGACCATCATCAATATCGGCATCTACACTGTCATGTACGGCATCTCCGCCGGAGCATCGGTGTTCGCCTATCGTGCGTTGGTACCAGCGAATGCAGCGCCGGAGAGTGACGCCTGAGGCGTCACACCCGCTCCACCACCATCGCGATGCCCTGCCCGACGCCGATGCACATGGTGCAGAGGGCGTAACGCGCGCCGCGCTCGTGCAGTTCCTGCACCGCCGTCGTGACAAGACGCGCGCCACTCATGCCGAGTGGATGGCCAAGCGCAATGGCACCGCCATTGGGGTTCACGTGTTCCGCGTCGTCCGGCAGGCCGAGATCACGCATGACGGCGAGGCCCTGCGCGGCGAAAGCCTCGTTCAACTCGATGACTTCGATATCGCCGATATTGAGCCCCGTCTTTTCCAGCACCTTGCGCGTCGCAGGGGCCGGTCCGATGCCCATGATGCGTGGCGGCACACCTGCCGTCGCCATGCCGAGAATGCGCGCGCGAGGGGTGAGCCCATGCGCCTCGACGGCATTGGCGGACGCGATGATCATCGCGCAGGCGCCGTCATTGACGCCGGAGGCATTGCCCGCTGTCACCGAGCCGCCGTGACGGAACGGTGTCGGCAATTTCGCCAGCGCTTCAAGCGTGGTGTCGGGACGTGGATGCTCGTCCTGCGAGACGACCGTCTCGCCCTTTCGGCCGGAAATGGTGACCGGCACGATTTCCTTGGCGAAGCGGCCGGAGGCCATGGCGCGTCCGGCGCGCTGCTGGCTCCGCACGGAAAACGCATCCTGATCTTCGCGCGAGACCTGGAATTCCTCGGCGACATTTTCCGCCGTCTCGGGCATCGAATGCGTGCCGTATTGCCGGTTCATCAGCGGGTTGATGAAACGCCAGCCGATGGTCGTGTCATAGATCTGCGCGTCGCGCGAATAGGCACTCGCCGCCTTGCCCATGACGAAGGGCGCGCGCGACATGCTCTCGACGCCGCCCGCAATCATGAGGTCCGTCTCGCCGGATTTGATGGCGCGGGCCGCCGTGCCCACGGCATCCATGCCCGAGCCGCAAAGGCGATTGATGGTCGAGCCCGGCACCGTATCGGGCAGGCCCGCCAGCAGCGATGACATGCGCGCCACGTTGCGGTTGTCCTCGCCTGCCTGATTGGCGCAGCCGAAGATCACATCGTCGATACGGCTCCAGTTGATCGAGGGATTGCGCTCCATCAGCGCCATGAGCGGCACTGCGCCGAGATCGTCCGCGCGCACGGAGGCAAGCGCCCCGGCATAACGGCCAATCGGCGTTCTCACCGCGTCGCAGATAAAGGCTTCTCGTGTGGCATGCGTCATGGCTCTGGCCCTCTCTCATGGAAGGGCCGCAACCTACCAGTTTCCATTTGGGGGGCTAAGAGGTTTTTGGCCGGACGCTCAGGCGGCGAAACCCTTGCCCCATGAAACGGCGCTCAGCCGACGTGTCAGGCGGTCGATCAGGAAATCGACATCACTCGCCTCGATCTCGGGAAAGCGCTCGCCGATGCGTGTCAGCATGCAATGGCGGAGATACGGCCTGTCCGAGAGATAGCCGTCGGCCTGAAGCTCATGGATGACGTCCAGCGCCGCCCGAAACGCGACATAGAAGATTTCCGGCAGGCCCGACCGCGCATAGACCGCGCGGAAGCCCAACGGACCGACATCGTGGATGAGCCGGGCCGAGCGCTCCTCCGGCACATTGGTGAGCAGGGCGAAGGCCGTCTCCACGAAACCTGTCTCGCCCGCGCAGAGCGCGCGCAGAAGCAGCGAGGCGGAAAGGCGTTTGCGCTCCGCGATCTGCAGAGCGACGCGGCCGATCTCGTCGGCATGGATCGTCTGAAATCGTTCGACGAGCACACGTTCGCGCGCCTGCTCCTCGAAGATAGCCGCCATCGCCGGGTCTATTTCATGACGCTCGATCATGTAGTGGCGCAACCGGTCGGATACGAGGGTCACCAGACGCTCGACCAGACAGGCAGGCAGATCGTCCCGCTGCGCCATCGGGTCGATGATCTCTTCGTCGTCCGCATAGCGGTCGATGATCTCATTGAGCGCTGCGGGCCTGATGATCGCGCCATCATTGCTGATGAGCGTGGCGACGGCCTCGCGCTCCCCTGCCTGGGCTATCGCATCGGCCACAGCGGGCCCGACGCTTTTCCGTCCGGCTATGGCCTGCTGCTTTGCCGCGCTGCCGGTGAGGACGAGATGTACCATGTCCTCGTCCGTAAGGACCGTCGAGTTCTCGAGGACGGGCAGCGCCACCTCGTCGATGTCGCCTGCCAGGGCGAGGATGACATCATGCGGCGCATCGGGCAGATCGCAGAGGCATTGCGCAAGCGCGCCCCGCACCTGCGCCGCAATGTCATGGACGAGATGGCCCAGAATTTCCTGCGCCAGTTCGCGCTCGCGGGGCGTCAGCACCACGTTGTGGAATTGCGAGGCGACCTTGCGGGCGATGAGCGCTCGCGCATCCTCCATCGGCTCGGAGAGCAGACGCTCCACATCGGCAAATGTCAGCCTGTCCTGCATCGTCCAGCCCCGGGGCATCACAGAGAAACCGCGCTATGCACTCTTCGCGGAGGCTAGAGCAAAGTCTTTAACGAAGCCTTCCGGACGCGCCGTGAAATCCGCCCGCCTTTGACAGGCAGTCCGTTTCATGGATGATCCCCAGCAACAAGAAATTCAATATAGGGGAGCGGACATGCTCGAAGGTATCAAGGTCATCGAGATGGCGACCTACATCGCGGCGCCGGGCGCGGGCGGCATCCTTGCCGACTGGGGCGCGGAGGTCATCAAGGTCGAGCCGCTGGCGGGCTGCCCCATGCGCTACACCATGGCGAATGTCGGCGCGGACCATCTCAAGGGAAGCCCGATCTTCGATCTCGACAATCGCGGCAAGAAGGGCGTCGCCATCAACACCGGGACGCCCGAGGGCGTGGAAGCGGTGAAGCGGCTGGTCAAGGACGCCGACGTTTTCCTCACCAATGTCCGCCCCGGCGGGTTGGAGCGTTCGGGCCTCGACTATGCCTCGCTCTCGGCCATCAATCCGCGTCTCGTCTATGCCAGTGTCACCGGCTACGGCCTCGAAGGCGCGGAGCGCGACCGTCCCGGTTTCGACATTGCCGCCTTCTGGGCGCGCTCCGGCCTCGGCTATCTCGAAACGGTGAAGGGCACGGAGCCGACGACGCTCCGCACAGGCATTGGCGACCATACGACCAGCATGGCGACGGTCGGCGGCATTCTCGCCGCGCTGGTCGAGCGCCAGCGCACCGGCAAAGGCCGCCTCGTCGAGTCGTCGCTCATCCGTGCCGGTATCTATGCGGCGGGCTCCGACATGGCCGTGCAGCTCAAATTCGGCAAACTTGGCTCCACCAAGTCGCGCCATGAGGCTGTGCAGCCGATCAGCAATTTCTTCAAGACGAAGAGCGATGAATGGTTCGTCATCGTGCCTCGTCAGGGCTCGGTCGACTGGACGGCAGTCTGCAAGATCATCGGCAAGCCCGAACTCGAAACCGATCCGCGCTTCGCCAACCCCAAGGGCCGCCGCGCCAACGCCGCCGAACTGGTCGACATTCTCGACGCGGCCTTCGCCGAGCACTATCTCGACCATTGGCGGCAGAAGCTCGACGAGCATGACGTGATCTGGTCGCCGCTGATGCACCCCAGGGATGTCGTCCAGGATCCGCAGGCGATCGCCGCCGGGGCCTTCGTCGACGTGCCTGAAGAGGATGGCTCCGGCACCTTCAAGGCGCCTGCGAGCCCGGTCCGCTTCCCCGGCGCCGATGACGGCCCAAAGGGTGCGGCCCCTGCCCTCGGCCAGCACACCCTCGATGTGCTGCGGGCGGTTGGCTACAGCGAGGACGATCTCGCGAGGCTCAAGGACGCCAAGACCATCGGCTGATCAGCCATAGGCGAAACCCGAACGCGGCAGCAGGCGGCTGGCGACCTTCGACTTGTCGTCGCGGTTGTCCTTCACGTCCTTGGGTTCGCTCTGCGCCGGAGCGTCGAGCGCATTGAGCACGGCGAGGACGCCGGGCGTGAGCTTCAGCGGCGAGCGGGAAATGGAGGCCGCCATCGCCGCGATGGTGCCGCCGGCATAGCTCGCCGCAGACGTCGGATAAGACGCCTCGGCGGCGACATTGCTGTCTGTGGCACCCAATGCCGTCGAAAGGCTGCCCAACGATGCGACCGTAGTCGCCTCCGGCGTGGCGCTTGCCAGCACCGGCCGGGGCGCAAGCTCGCCGCCGCCCTGATGCTTCGTGACGAGATTCTGGTAGACCTGCCCGACCGTCTTGGGCGCACCGGACGAGGTGTAGAAGATCGAGCGGTTCGCCGCTGCCGCCTGCGGGAAGAGCACGTCGGCGCGGGCGTTCGGCGTATCCTCGGCGGCGGAGATGAGCTTCGTCGCGCCGCCCGCTCCCAGAAAATGCGCGACATAGAGTTCACCCGAACTGACCGAGCGGCCGAGGCTCGCCTCCAGCCGGTCCTTGCTCGCATTCGTATATGCGCCTGCCATCAGCGCCGACACCTGCGGATCGTCGCGAAGGGCAAGAATTTCCCTGCGGGCGGCAGGATCGGCCACGACATACTTGCCGTGCGCATCCTGACTGATCTGGTCCGCATATTGGGCGAGACCAAGGCCAGCGCCATCCTTTTTCATCGTCGCGAGCCATGTCTGCTCGGTGAACTGAAATAGTCCACAAGCGCTGGAAGTACCTGATTTTGCGGAACAATTCAGGCTCGACTCACGCATGGCCGTGTTCAGCAAATAGGTGAAGTCGGCCCCCGTCTGCGCGCTCGCGTTCTGCAGCGCGGCAGCGATCTGTGTAGGTGCCGATACGGCTTGAACCAGGCTCATGGTCGAAAAAACCTCTGTTGCTCAAGACGTGGGTCGCAAGCCCCGTGCCAGAGGGTAAAGTCGGGTTGGAGTCGGCCACAAAGAGCCGTCCATAGAAAACCGAGGAAACGGGAGGATATGGCTCATGGCCGAAATCGATGTTGCGTCCGAGGTCGAGGAGATCCTGCACCACAGGCCAGCGGCCTCCGCCGATACGCGGCCCTATCCGAACCCGGCCTATGCCTGGTACGTCGTTGGCGTCTTCGTCCTTGCCTACACTTTCTCCTTCATCGATCGGCAGATTCTGAGCCTGCTGGTCGGGCCAATGAAGCGTGACCTGGCGATCACCGACACGCAAATGAGCCTGCTGCAGGGCCTCGCCTTCGCCGCCTTCTACACAATCATGGGGCTTCCCATCGGACGCCTCGTCGACCGGCGCAACCGGATCGGGATCATTTCCGTAGGCGTGTTCTTCTGGAGCCTGATGACGGCTCTCTGTGGCACGGCAAAGGTTTACTGGCAGCTCTTCGCCTACCGCATCGGCGTCGGCGTCGGCGAGGCGGCGCTGTCGTCCTCGGCCTATTCGGTCATCTCCGACTATTTTCCCCCCAAGCGTCTCGGCATCGCCATCGGCGTCTATGGCATGGGCGTCTATATCGGCGCGGGCCTCGCCCTCGTTATCGGCGCCGAAGTCATCGGCTTGGTCGCGAAAGGCGGAGACGTCGTCCTGCCGCTGCTAGGTCAGGTCTATAGCTGGCAGATCGTATTCCTGATCGTCGGACTGCCGGGCCTCCTGATCGCGCTCTGGGTCCGCACGATCCGCGAGCCGGTACGCCGCGGCCACATCCGCCGCGAGATCGGAGCCGACGGCATAGAGCGCGACGGCCAGGTTCCGCTCGGCGAGGTCATCGTCTATCTCAAGGCGAATGCAGCCTCGTTCCTTGGCATGAACCTATGCTTCGCCTTCCTGGCCATGATGGCCTATGGCACCGCCGCCTGGGTACCCTCCTTCTTCGTCCGCACCTATGGCTGGAACATCGTCGAGGCCGGCCGCTGGTACGGATGGATCATCGTCATCTTCGGGACCGGCGGCGTGGTCGCGGGCGGCGCGCTCGGCGACCTCGTCTGTTCATGGGGTTATCGGAACGGGCGCATCATCGTCATGGCCTGCACGGGCCTCGTGACGCTCCCCTTCGCGGTAGCCTTTCCGTTGATGAACAATCCGATGATAGCTCTGGCGCTCCTCGCTCCGGCCACCTTCTTTGCGACCTTCACCACGGGCATCGGCCCCTCGGCGCTTCAGGAGATGATGCCGAACCAGATGCGAGGCTTCGCCTCCGCCTTGTCGGGCCTCCTGGTCAACTTCATTGGACTCGGTCTCGGACCGACCATGATCGCGCTGGTGACAGATTTCGTCTTCAAGGACGAGCAGCTGCTCCGCTATTCGCTCGCCTATGTCCCACCTGTGGTCCTGCTGATCGGTGCGGGCACCGGCTTTCTGGCGCTGAAGCCTTACATCAGAAGTCTCGACTATCTCGAGCGCTGGAGTCAGGCGCACGAAAATCCAGATATATTAGGACATTAGGCGGCGTTGCTCCCAAATCGGATACTGATCCGCGAACCTGAGAATCGCGATTGCGTCGATTCGCTGAGGGATAGTCTCAAATGGCTTTGCCGAACGCGCGGAAGCGCCAGGAATGGGAATTGTCCTGAACGAGCTTCATGGCCCTTTTCCCTTCGCGCAGGCGTCCACGGGCACGGGCCTGTTGGAGCTTGAACGACAGCAGCTCCCGGTCGAACGGCTTGATGAGAAAGTCGTCGGCGCCAGCTTCCATGGCGGCGCGCACGCCAGCGGGCCCGCCATCGGCGATGAAGAAGATGCAGGCGCGCGCGCCTTCCGGCCGCGACCTGATTTCATCGATAAGGGCGGCGGCCTCGATCCCCGGCAACCGCGCATCGAGCAGGATGAGATCCGGCGCGACGCTCTGCGCCGTCCGCAAGGCTTCGTCGCCGTCGCGCACGCCCGCAACCTCGAAGCCTAGGCTTTCGAGGAGGAATTTCGCGGCCTTGCGGACCGGCGCAGATGAATCGGCGATGAGGCAGGTCGCCACGGCTCTCTCCATGATCGGCGGGAATCGCCGCCATGGAAGCGAGACTAGGTTCCGAACCTTAAACCAAAGGTTAACCGTGAAGCTCTTTTCTTAAGCTCTCGATAAGCTCTCCGGCCACCGGCGGGTCATAGGGCTCCGCTGTTCCCTGCCCCCAGACGGGCTTCGGCCAGGCGGCATCGCCCTCGAACCGGGCGACCACATGCACATGGAGCTGGGGCACCATGTTGCCCAGCGCCGCGACGTTGATCTTGTAAGCGCCGGTGAGGCGCTTCAGCGCCTCGGAAACATGGTCGATCTCGGCATGGAACGTCGCCTTGTCGGCCCGCGCCACCTCGTGGAAATCGCGCAACCCGTCGCGGCGCGGCACCAGAATTGTCCAGGGGAAGCGCCGGTCGTTCATCAGCAGAACCCGGCAGAGGGGCAAGTCCTTCACCGTATAGGTATCGGCATGCAACTGATCGTGGAGACGGAAGGTCATAGCGGAGGGCCTTGGCGCTTTTCTTTTTTCGGGCGGACAGGGCTATAAGCTAACCCACAGGCGGGCAGCGAGGCGAGCCCCCAGGGTCGCGCCTTAAGCGTCATATGGGAGATGAGATGCCGGGACTTCTTTTCGAGGACTTTCAGGACGGTCAGATCTTCAGGCATTCGATCACGCGCACCGTGACCGAGACCGACAATGTTCTCTTCTCGACCATGACGATGAACCCCGCCGCCCTCCATCTCGACCATCATTATGCGGCAACGGAAACCGAATTCGGCAAGCCGCTGGTCAACAGCCTCTTCACGCTCGGCCTGATGATCGGCATTTCGGTCCATGACACCACGCATGGAACGACCATCGCCAATCTCGGCATGACGGATGTGGTGTTCCCCAAGCCCGTCTTTCAGGGCGACACGCTGCGCGTCGAAACGCGCGTGCTGGGCAAGCGCCGCTCCAGGTCGCGGCCCAATGCCGGCATCGTGACCTTCGAACACAAGGCATATAACCAGCGCGGCGAGGAAGTCGCGTCCTGCACGCGGCAGGCCTTCATGCATGCGAGCGGGTCCGAGACGGTCGAGGTCTGATACATGCGTTCCTTTCTCTTCATTCCGGCCGACAGCGAAAAGAAGCTCGCGAAGGCCGCCTCCACCGGAGCCGATGCGCTGATCCTCGACATCGAGGACTCCGTTGCGCTCTCGAACAAGGAGGCCGCCCGCGCCAATGCGCGCGACTATCTGAAAAGCGCCGGCGCCGAGGGCCCGCGCGTCTGCGTCCGCATGAATGCGCTCGACACGCCGCTCTGGGAAACGGACCTCGAGGCGGTCGTTGCCCATCGCCCCTTCGCGATCCTCGTTCCGAAAACCAATTCCGGCGAATGCGTGAAGAAAGTCGCCGCGAAGCTTGACCTGCTCGAACGCGAAGCCGGCATCGAAGCGGGCGCGACCAAACTCTTCTGCGTCGCGACCGAAACCGCCGCCTCCCTCTTCAATCTCGGCACCTATGCCGGATCGGGCCCCCGCCTCTTCGCGCTGACATGGGGCGCGGAAGACCTTGCCACCGCGCTCGGCGCACGCAGCAACAAGGATGAGAGAGGGAACTATACCGAGCCCTATCGCCTCGCCCGTACGCTGACGCTTGCAGGCGCGGTCGCCGCAGGCGTTATTCCGCTCGATGGCGTCTACAAGGATTTCCGCGACGAGGCGGGCTTCATCGCCGAAGCGCGCGAGGCGGTGCGCGACGGATTCACCGCCAAGATGGCGATCCATCCGGCGCAGGTGCCGCTCATCAACCGCGTCTTTACGCCCTCGGAAGAAGACGTGGCCCATGCCCGGGCCATCGTCGATGCATTTGCCAAGGCGGGCGATGTCGGCGTCGTGGCGCTCGACGGCGTCATGCTCGACATTCCGCATCTGAAGCAGGCGCAGGCGCTTATCGCGCGTGCAGAAGCAGCGCAGCCCGCCTGAAAATCGTGGAGTTCCGATGAAGCCGCCCGTCTTTCTAACCATTCCTCTCGGCAAGGCATTTCAGGATCAGCTGTCTGAGAACTTCACGCTGATCACCGATCCCGCCAAACGACATGAAGCGGAGGGGATACTCCTCGCCGGCGCGACCATTACCGGCGCGAAGGAAATGGACGAGATGCCGAAGCTCCGCATCATCGCCTGCATCGGTTCCGGCTATGAGGGCATCGACGTGGCGGAAGCGACGCGGCGCGGCATCAAGGTCACGAACGCGGTCGGCGCGAATGCCGCCGCCGTGGCCGACCTCGCCGTGGCCCTGCTGCTTGCCTCGATCCGCCATGTCGCAACGGGAGACAGGCTCATGCGCGCAGGCATATGGCGCGGTGAAGGCGCGGCGAAGATGCTCTTTTCCCCCGGCGTCACCGGCCGCAAGATCGGCATCATCGGGCTCGGCGCCATCGGCCTGAAAATCGCGCAGCGTCTCGCCGCCTTCGAAACTGAGATCGGATATTTCAGCCGCACAAGGCGCGACGGTTCCCCCTACCGATATTTCGAAACGCCGCTCGCCCTCGCCAAATGGGCCGAGGTGCTGGTGCTCGCGCACCGCGCCGACGAAAGCAACAGGCACATGGTCAACGCCGAGCTCATCGAAGCGCTCGGGCCCCGCGGACATGTGGTCAACATAACGCGCGGCTCAGCGATCGACGAGGAAGCGCTCGTCACGGCGCTCAAATCCGGCAAGCTCGCAGGCGCGGGCCTCGACGTTTTCGAAGGCGAGCCGGACAACATCCGCGCAGATCTTCGCGAACTCCCCAATGTCGTGCTTACACCGCATATCGGCGGCGCAAGCATCGAGGCGCTGCAATCCATGCTCAACGCCGCCATCGCCAATCTCGACGCCTTCTTCGCGGACAGGCCCCTGCCCAATCCGGTCACGGCCTGAGACCGGTTGACGCCGCGCCCGCCCCCGTGCAGCTTGTGGCCCTCGGCAGACATAGAAAAAACGTGAGCGATCAGACGCAAATGCCCGTCAATATCATCGAGCGGCGCAAGGAAATCCTCGGCCTCATCCAGACGAACAAGAGAGGCCAGGCGGAAGCGAAGGCCCGCGCGCTCTTGTCGGATGAACCAGACGACGCCGAAACCATGTCGATGCTCGCCGCCCTGCTCATCGATCGCGGGACGCAAGGAGAGGCCGAGCCGCTTTTGCGCCGCGCACTCGAACTCGCACCGCATTCGCCGGTGCCGTGGATCAATCTCGGCCGCATGTTGCAGGCAAGGCAGCTCTGGGCGGAAGCCGAGGCCCACTACACCCGTGCTGCCGAAGCCTTTCCGCACAACGCCATTTTCCAGCTGACGCTCGGCCAGATCGCGCAGCGCGCCGGGCATTTTGCCAAGGCGGAGCAAGCCTTTCGCCACGCGCTCGCGGCGGAGCCGAGAAATGCGGCGACGTACACGCTGCTCGGCATGGTCGTGTTCCGTCAGGACCGCATCGACGAAGCGGCGGAGATTTTCCGTAAATCCATTGCTCTCGATCCGAAGTTCGCCGCCGCTTACGGCAATCTCGGCAATGTCGAGCAGAAGCGCGGCGACCTCGCTGCGGCTGAAGCAGCCTACGAAAAAGCCAGCGCGCTCGATCCGAAGGACGGGCTCTCCTATGTGAGCCTCGGAATGGTGAAGCTCCGTCGCGGCGACGCGAGGGAGGCGGCGGAAATTTTTGACCGCGCGCTTGCTAAATTCGGGCCAGAGCGCCGCGCCGCCGCGTGGTTCCCCTTTGCCCGTGCGCAGGAACTCGGCCAGATGCCTGCCGGCTTTCGCGCGGAGATGGCGCGGCTGGTTACGCGCGTCACGCTGACGCCGCCGGAGGGCTATGCCTCGCTCGCCGAATTCGACAAGGTGCTGGCGGAAGCGTTGCGCGCCGATCCCACCACCGTCTGGGAGCCCGCAGGCAAGGCCACGCGCAAGGGCGGACAGACCGGTCTCCTGCTCGACAACCCGCGTGAACCGTTTCTCACTTTCGAGAAGATGCTTCGCGCCGCGATCGACAAGCATTTCGACGCCATCAAGCGCGAGAAGCACCACCCGTTTTTCGGCATGGTGCCGGAGACCTATACGCTCGACATGTGGGGCACGCTGCTTTCGGAAGGCGGCCACCAGCACTCGCATATTCACACGGGCGGCTGGATGAGCGGCGTCTACTACGTCGCGCTGCCGCCGACCATGGGCAAGGGCGATGCGCGCGACGGCTGGATCGAATTCGGCAATCCGCCGCCGGAGTTCGACGCCAGCTTCGAGCCGCAGACGCTGACCTATGAACCGCGCGAGGGCGACGCGTTCTTCTTCCCCTCCTATCTCTTCCACCGCACGCTGCCCTTCAGCGGCGAGGCGCAGCGCATCAGCCTTGCCTTCGACGTGAAGCCGACAAGCTGGCGGAAATGAGAATACGGGGCCTGCGGAATAATGCCGGAAGGCATTGTTGCGGCGCACATCCGTCCCCGAGTTTCATTTTGAAGCAATAAGCGGCGGAATGTTTGCCTCCGTTCCCCCATGCCGGACCTGTTTGGTGACATAAACAGTTTCCCATCCGGCCTGAATTGCTATGCTGCATTTAGGAGACCTTTTCATCATCACTCCGGGGAGGGAGCCGGCATGGATGACAAAGACCTCGAAAGGCACCTCAAGGCCATCGAGAAGGATGGCTACACGATCGTCGAGAACGCGATCGATCCGGATCATCTCGTCGCGCTGAATGCAGCTCTGCTGCGCCTTGAATACGAACTCGGCATCGAGCCCGCGCGCAACGGCTTCGAGGGCCACCATACGGTTCGCATCTACAATCTTCTCGCGCATGGCAAGGTCTTCGAGCGCATTCCCACGCACCCGCTCCTGCTGCCGATCGTCGAAGGCGTGCTGGACGAAGGTTGCCTCGTCTCATCGCTTTCGTCGATTTCCATCGATCACGGCGAAAGGGCGCAACCCATTCACGCCGACGACCAGATCATGCCGGTCCAGAAGCCGCATGCGCCCTTCGTCTGCAATTCCATGTGGGCGCTCACGGACTTCACAGAAGAAAACGGCGCAACCCGCATCATCCCCGGCTCGCACAAGCGAGACTCATCGCCGGACTACGGCCGTGAATATGACAGCATCGCCGCCGAAATGCCGAAGGGCTCGGTCCTGATCTGGCATGGCAGCCTGTGGCATGGCGGCGGCGCCAACAAATCGGGCGAGCGGCGTGTCGGCATCGCCATGAATTATTGCGCGGGCTTTATCCGCCAGCAGGAGAACCAGCAGCTCGGCCTGCCGGTGGAGCTTGTGCGGGGCTTCGAGCCCCGCCTGCAGGAGCTTTGCGGCTTCGGCACCTATCGAAGCCTGATCGGCCATATCGACAAGAAGACGCCTGCGCAGCGCCTTCTCGGCGCGGTTCGCGACTTCAAGGCGATCTGGGATCTGGGCTGAGGTCAGCCGCGCTGGTCCAGCAACGTCGGCAGATCGGCAATGCTTTCGATGACCGCGTCGGCAAGGGGCGTCAGGTCGTCGCGCGCGCTCGTTCCCGTCAACACACCGACCAGAAGCCCCGCGCCCGCCGCGCGCCCCATGTCGAGATCGTGGCTGTTGTCGCCCACCACGGCGACGCATTCAGGACCGAGGCCGAGCGCCGCGCAAAAGCCATTGACCATGCCGGGCGAAGGTTTCGCGCCATAGCCGCTGTCATAGCCGCAATGAAACTCCAGATGCTCCGCAATGCCGAAACGCCTGATGGTCGCTAGCGCAGATGCCTCGCCGTCGTTCGTCGCAAGGCCAAGCCGAAGCCCCCGGCGACGCAAGGCGGAGAAAAGCGCCTGCAAATCGGTTACCGGGTGCGAACGCGCCGGCGCTTCGCGCGCGAAGAGGCCGTCGAGATCCTCGATGAGGCGCGAGAGTTCCCGCTTCACGCCCAGTTCGCGCCACAGGGTGGCGAGTTCCACCGTCTGGCCACCGGCAAAGATGCTGCCCGCAAGAATGCGCCCGCTCGCCGCGTCATAACCCACGGCTTTTAGAAGACCCGGCACAAGCCCTTTGTCCCCTCCCGCCGCCATCGAGGCTGCTTCGTGCAGGATAGGCCCCCAGGTCTCGTGATAGCTGAAAAGCGTGCCGTCCTTGTCGAAGAGGATGGCGCTGATCTCCGATCCACGCGGCTGGCGGTCTTCGGGATTGGGCCGGTGGGAACCTGGCATGAACCTTCACATTTCTGCTTTGAAGCGGAGGAGGATTATACTGTTAAATGTTGCAGCCTGACGAACAGGAGGGAGCACGCCGATGCGAACCGTCAAAATCACCTTCGCGTTCCTCCTCATTCTGGCGAGCCTCGCGATCACGGGGCTCACCTATATCCAGAGCCATATTGCCGGCATCTCGACCGGCATACTTCTCGTCATCGTGAATGCCGCCTATGCCTTCGACCATCGCCACTCCCTCTTCGGGATCGAGGGGCCTGACAGCCCCGCGCGCCCGGTGACGCAGACGGTGGCGCTTCGACATGGGCAGATCATCGCGACGCGGCAGGATGGCAGCAGCTGAGCGCGGCGCCTATTCCGCTTTCCACTCGGTCACAATATCGGCAAGCGCGGGCCGTTCACGTTCGTCCTTCGGCTGGCTCGGGCTACCAAAATAGATGAAGCCCGCGACGCGCTCATTCTCGCCGAGGCCCAACGCCTTAGCGACATTGGCGCTATAGGCATACCACTCCGTCAGCCATGCGCCGACAAATCCCAGCGCTGTCGCCGCGACCAGCATGTTCTGGCAAGCGGCGCCGGCCGAAAGACGCTGCTCCCATTCCGGCGCCTTCTGGCTCGGCACGATGCGCGAGATGACCGCGACGACGAGCGGCGCCTGAAGCAACCGCTTCTCCTCAAGCTTCAGCCGATCCTCATCGGCGCGCGGCTCTTCCACAGCAAAGATGTCGCGCAGCACCTCGCCGAACTGCGCCCGTGCCTCGCCCCTGAACACGATGAAGCGCCAGGGCGCGAGCTTGCCATGGTCCGGAACGCGCGAAGCGGCCCGCAGCATGATTTCCAGATCGGCCTCATCCGGCCCTGGCTCGATCATGGTCATCGGCTTCACGGAACGGCGGGAGAGAAGCAGATCGATGGTGTCCTGTGAACGCGGCACGGCATTTCCTTCCGATTGGGAGTGCGGCAAACCTAAGCATCGCCCTTTACAGGCGCAAGTCCGCGCATCAACATCCGGGCGGGCAAATAAGGGGGCAATCCGTGAGGTTTTTACGGTCGGGCGGAGCATTGCGCGCAATGCTGGCCGCAGCAGCGGGGTTGATTGCTGCAACGGGGACGAGCGCGCCCGCAAAGGCTGGCGCATGGCCCATGGCAGAGGGCGACCTCCTCCTCATCATGCCCTTCAGCGCGACACGCGCAGATGACGCCTATGGCGTCACCGGCAAGGTTGAGCCGCATAGCGACTACCGCAAAATGGAGCTCGCGCCTTATCTAGAATATGGGCTAACGAAGAAACTCACCCTCGTTTCCTCGTTCGCACTAACCCGCGACACCACCAACTATTATGGCGTCAAGTTCACCCAGCAATCCGTATCGCGCGTGGAGCTTGGCGCGCGCATCGGGCTTGGAGAGTGGCGAAAAACGCGCTTCGCGCTGCAGGGGCTGGCCGTGCGGCACGGCGCAACCTCCGGCGACGATCCCTTCAGTTCCCGGCGCGGCGATATTGACGGCGAGATCGGTCTGTTCATGGGACAAAACTTCACGCTCTTCGGCATGAATGGCTTTACCGACACTTATGGCGCCTGGTGCTATCGCCCAGCAGGCCGGCCCGGCGAGGCCAAGCTCAACGTCACGATCGGCGCAAAGCCTCTTGCCGAAACGATGCTCCTCCTCAAGAGCGAGACCTCTGCCTCCCTCGGCAAGGTGGGAGCAGACAGCGCCGTTCAGCGCGTCGCCACAAGCAAGGTCGGCCTCTCCGTCGTCCAGCAAATCTACAAAGACGTCTCGCTCGAACTTGGGGCGATGCGCACCGTTGCCGGGCAAAACAGTTTGCGCGAGACGACACTCACGCTTGGCCTGTGGTACCGGCTCTGAAGCGTCAGGGCCTCAGCGTATCCATTGCGGACGCCGCTTTTTCATCCGCCGCCTTGTCCAGCATCGACAGGACGTCGATATCGGGCGGCGCGTCCTCCCCGCTTCCCGGCACGGCCGCGCGGAGTTCGCCCAGTGAGAAACCCATCCTGACGTCATAGGTGCGTTCGGTCTGATTGCGTAGTCGCCGTTCCGCCTCATACCAGTTTCGCTTCACAGCATCTTCGCGGCAGGTGGCAAGCTCGGCATTGTTCGCGCCCCATCGTCGTTCGGGACACTGATAGGGATCGAAGGAGAGATCGAAGAGCCGCTTGCGCGCGTCCTCGAAACTCATCTGGCGTTTTGTTCCATTGCTTGCCGTCCAGACGACGGTGCAGGCTCCGGCCTCCTCGCGATAGGTCGCGGCGAGATCGCGCGCGAGGTTCGCGCCCCGATAGGCGATGTTCTTGCTACCCGCTCTTTGCATGGCGAGGAACTTCGCGATCTGGTCCTTCAACTCCAGAAAGGAGACCTTGAGCCGCGCATCGCGCGATGGCGTCGAATAGGTCTCCCAGTCGCCGGATGTGCCGTAGATATTGTCCGGCAGGCGCGAAGGTTGCGGCTGGCTGTCGAGGCCCGCCTGCACCGACGTATCGACCGCCATGGCACGATAATGAAGATCGTCGCAAAGCCCCCTGACCATGCCGCGCGTCTCGACCAGCGGATCGTAGACGACGTCGTGGCCCGCGACCGCGCGGCGAACATAATCGTAATAGTCGAGCGTCTCACCCTTGTAGACGAAACGGCCCGATTGCCAGCTCGCGCCCTGCTCCGTGCCATAGAACTGCTCATCCGACCAATTCGGCAATTGCCCGTCCGACGCGGCAACGATATGCCCGCCGACATAGGAGCCGTCGCTCGCCCGGCCTGCGCCGACGAGCTTCAGCGGACGCCAGTTCTTGAAGCCCGCGCCCATCGGCGGCGAGGCGCGAACGAAGCGCCGTCCATAGCTGCCGCGCGTCAACGAATTGTCCGGATGACTATCGATGAAGCGGATGCGGCCCTCGCCGTCCACGTCATAGACGATAGCGACATGGCCGTTGGGGTCGTAGATATTCGTACCCGGACGGATAGCGCCCGGCGCGATCTTCACGGGATAGAAATCGAACAGATCGCCCTCGCGCGGCTTCGGCGCGAAGCGATACATTGCGCTCGAAATCAGGTTGGAGATATTCGCGAGCACATATCGGGCGTTCGGCCAATGCCCCTCCGAAGGCGTCAGAATATCCGTTCTCTGGAAAACATAATTGC
>DAIEIL010000021.1 GCA_027352645.1 Rhodobiaceae bacterium
CCGAATTTCCAGCCGTGATAGGGGCATTCGACGGCGGCATGGCCGCAACCGCTGGACTTCGCATCATAGAGCTTGCCAGCGGAGAGCGGCACGCCGCGATGGGGGCAGATGTCGCGCAGCGCAAATGGTTCGCCTGCCTCGTCGCGGCCGATGAGGATCGGCTCGCCCAGCAGCACCTTGTGGATCATGGCGCCGGTAGCGATCTCTTCACCGGGGGCGCCGAAATACCAGATGTCTTTCAGGAACAAACCAATCTCCAACTCATGCGCATCAGTGTGCCGGCATAATGCGCGGCTGCGGGCCTTTCAGCCAAGCGTTCATACGTCGCAGGCGCGGGCGACAATGGCACTACGCATTTTGTTGCATAGATCGGAGGCAATGGCGACGGGGCGGGCCTTCGGCAGGAATGGTGGCTGTATACGAGGAATTTTGTCTTATGTTCATTTGATGAATATTGTTCCGCTTGAAACACTGTATTCGTGTTGAGGGCGCTCAGCATTGCGCTTTCAATACGAATTGATATAAATGCCCCGTCGTTTTTTACCTTTGACTTGCGTCGGGTCGTGCAAGCAGCAGGGCGTAGGAATATCGGGGGCGATATGAGCGAGAAGGTAGGGCTGATCGGCATGACGGCGGAAATCGTTTCCGCTTATGTCGGTCATAATGATGTGCCGCCCGAAGATATTTCGGGCCTCATTCACAAGGTCTATTCGGCATTGGTGCAGGCCGAGAGCGGTGCGGCATCCGTGCCGACGGAGCGGGCGGAGCCTGCAATTCCCGCGCGCAAGTCGATCACGCCGGACTATCTCGTCTGTCTTGAGGACGGCAAGAAGTTCAAGTCGCTGAAGCGCCATCTGCGGACGCATTATAATTTGAGTCCGGAAGAATATCGCGAGAAGTGGAACCTGCCCCGCGACTATCCCATGGTGGCACCGAACTACGCCCAGGCTCGGTCCAAGCTCGCGAAGAAGATGGGCCTCGGCCAGAAGGGCCGCCGCCGGACCGTTCGCCGCGCTGCCGCCAGATAACGGCGCTCCCGACCTGTTTGTTACTCGCCATAGTCTCCATGTGCCTTGCCAAGGCACGCGGCGGGATTCATCATCGTTGAGTGATTCGCGGGCGGCCAGCGGCTGCCCATCATGACGGGGGGACACGTCCATTCTAACCGCCGCCGAACAGGCCATCCGCGCTCAGCTCATCATTCCCGAGCAGCAGGAGCTTTTCGACTATTGGCGGTCGAAGGGCGGCGCGGCAGGCTATCCGATGCGTGCCGACATTCATCCCGGTGAGATCAAGGCGCTGCTCCCCTGCATCAGCCTTCTCGATATTCTCGATAAAGGCGCCGCCGGTGGGCCGTTGAGGCTGCGGGTCCGCTTGGCGGGCACGCGGTTGCGCGATTACCTCGGCGTCGAAACGACCGGACGCTGCCTCGACGAGTTCGATCTTGGCGATCAGCGTCTCTATTGGGATGCGGCCTATCGCGAAGTCGCGGAGTCGGGTCGCCCCGCGCAAGGCGTTGTGACCCTGGCGCCGTGGCGCCAGCCGCATATTTTTCAGTTCTGGTTGCGCCTGCCCCTCGTCGATGGTGAGGGCCGTATCGTCATGGTGCTGGGCCACGATGCCTTCCTGCAATCGGAGAAGGCACATGCCCTCGCGAACCGGGCTAATCTCCGCATCGCCTGAGTTGGGCGCTGCCACCGGAGCCAGACCATGTTCACGACCGCCAATGCCCGCCGCCTGCGATCTCTTCTTGCCGGTTCCGTCCTGCTGAGCGTGGCCGGAATCTCCGCGGCCCATGCCGCGACGGCGCGGATCGAAGAGGGCGACAGGACGATTTCCAAAGGAGAGCTGGCCGAGTTCAAGGTGTCGGCGCCGCGCGAAACGTCTTCGGAACTTTCCGCCTGGTGCGAGGTCAGCGCCGGTGGCGCGGCCAAGCTCACATTTGACGGCGAGCACTACATCCCTCTTTCGGAGCCGGCAGTCGGCGACGCGGTAACGCTGAAGCCCGGCGAAACCAAGCGCTTCGAACTTGTCGGCACGGTCGAGAAGAACAAGGGCGATGCTTATATCGGTTTCGTCTTTACCGATATTCCGCAGGCCATGTGCTTTCCGGGCATGGAATGCGGCGGCGCGACGGGCGGCGCGCAAAGCGTGAAGGTTTCCTGCGGCAATCGTTGAGCGCAGGTTCCGGCTTTTTTTCAGAGTTGTCGAATGAGCATGACGACCGGCGCGACCCAGCCGCGCCGCGGCAGCGACCGCGCCTGCGCGCCGGACTGCGGCGGCACCAGAAAATAAGCTCCGTCAGCAGATGAAATGAAGCGGCCGAAGTCGCTCTCTTTTCCATCGACCTCGACGATACAGTCGCGGCCGAGCGCACGGGCTGCATGCTCCGGCGGGAGCCGATCCGCGATCACCACATCGCCCGCGCAATAAAGACCAATATTGGCGCGAATGCGCAGGGCGACCGGATTGCGAGCCGGTGCTTCGAGCGTCAGCAACTCGTCGCCGGCCGGCAGGACGCTTTCAAAATGCCCGTCGCGGCCGATCTGGCCGATGCAGGGGATGGAGGCTGCGCGCGGCGGAGCGGAGATGAGATCCGTAACCTGGACCTCCAGCGCTTCAGCGAATTTCGCCAGCCAATCCATCGAAACAGTCATGTCCGAGGTCTCGAGCCGGGAGACGGTCGCGCCTGTCGTTCCGACGCGACGGGCCAATTCCGACTGCGTCATGCCTCTCAATCGTCGGAAGTAGCGGATTCTGGTCTGGGTCACTCCGTCCTCCTGTCGTTTCGAATTGCGTCGGAAAATTACGCAAACTTATCCCCGCCATATACTGAATGCGTAATTTCACCATGTGAGTATATAGAGCGTTCTCGTAATGTTCCGTTAATTTCGCGTCAACCGCCCAAGAGGAGACGACATGCAATTTATGAGTGGGGGCCATTCAAGCAGGTTCAATCTGGCGAGAAAGGCGGCGTTCCCTGATTTCGGCGGACATCTGGTCCGGTGCGCATCGACCATCAAGGCGAAGACGGGCAGGGATGTCGCCTGGGCGGCGCAAGTGGCGCTGACGCAGGAGATCATCGCGCAGGCCTTCAACATACCCGTGGGCGAGCTGCGGGCGGCGACGCGGCGCAAGGCAAGAGTGGCGCTGGCGCGGCAGATCGCGATGTACCTGGTCCATGTCGCCTTCGGGCTCAATCTATCTGAGGTCGGCCTTCACTTCGGCCGGGACCGGACGACGGCGGCCCATGCCTGCCGGCAAATGGAGGACCGGCGCGACGACCGGGACTTCGACATGCTTCTCGACAGGCTCGAAAGAGCGGTTCGCGCCATGCCGGTGACGGAGCGCATGCAATGATGGCCAGCCTGAAAAATCCACGGGATGCGATCGCCGAACGGGAAATCGAGCGCGAAGTGCGGAGGCTCTTTCCCCGGTTTAGCGAGGGCGAGGCCTATGTCGCGCCGACGCCGGATGGAGGCTATGGCCTTTTCGTCGCGCGCAATCGCTGGCGCGCACCCATCGCGCGGATCGAGGCGCATGCCTGGCAAGCGATCGAGCGGCGCGATTTTGTGGAGCTTGCGGGCGAGGCGCGATGGCGGCCGAGTTCGGCGGGCATTGCCTATTGGCGCCGTATCGGTGCGGCTGCGGATCCGTTCCGCGCCCAGCACCAGCTTTCGACACGGAAGCAGGTGGGCGAAATCGCGGTCGAGTTCAACGAGGGCGAGTCGCCGCTCGGATGGCTCAGGCGGCGAAAGGGAGCCGATGGACAGCCGCTCGTTTCGCTCTCGCAGTTCGAGGCGGGTGAGCGGCTCCGTCGCGATTTCACAATGGCCTGCATGACGCCTCGGCTCACGACAGACTGGTCGGCGGCGATGTCGGCGGATGGCGGCGGGCGAAGGCTCCGCGATCCTTCCGACGTTACCGACCGCGCGCTTGCCGCCCGCGAGCGGCTCGCCCGCGCGCTCAAGGCCGCGGGGCCGAAGCTTTCCGATCTGGCCCTTTCGGTCTGCTGCCATTTGCAGGGGCTCGAAGCGGCGGAACAGCATTTCGGCTGGCCGCGACGTTCGGGAAAGATCGTGCTGCAGATCGCGCTCGACCGCCTCGCCGCGCATTATGGACTGGAGCGACGGGATGAAGAGACGGGGCGTCAGCCGTGAGCGGCGGCGGAAAAGGCGCGGGCATCGCGCTGGATGCGGCCGACCATCGAGTAGAGGCCGTTCGAACGCTGCGGGCTCAGATGTTCGTTGAGGCCGAGCTTTGCCATTATTTCCTTCGCATCGACAGCGAGGATTTCGGTCGGCGTCTTGCCGGAATAGATGCGCAGGAGAATTGCGATCAGTCCACGGACGATATGGGCATCGCTGTCGCCGCGGAATACGAGATGCGTGCCATCCGCTTCCGCGTGGGGCTCGGTGACGAGCCAGACCTGGCTCACGCAGCCCTGCACCTTGTTTTCGGGCGAATGCTCTTCCGCGCTCAGCGGTTCGAGCTCGCGGCCGAGTTCGATGACATAGCGGTAGCGCTCTTCCCAATCGTCGAGGAAGGAGAAATCTGCGATCAGGTCTTCGATGCTCATGCCGCTTCGCCATTTCGGGCCGTGGTCCCGGTCGGAGCCGGGAAGGCCGCGTCGTCCATATCCGCTCAGGACATAGCGACGATGGCGGGAATGCACAAGCTTTGCGACCCGATGGGTCTCTCTACTGGGAACGCCGCCCGGCGGGTAGGCATACCGGACCGGGCGGCGTTCAGCCGACCGGAAGCTCAGGACAAAGCTTCCGGCGGGCCGTTCCTAAACACCGGCGAGGTGCGAAGATGGGACGGCGCGGGGCGCGGGCGGAAGGTCGACCGCATCGGCAGGACCTTGAGCCGCGCCTTGAGCGGGCTTCTGTTCCTGTTCCTCGCGGGCCTTCTCCGTCAGCCACAGGAAAATCCTGCTGCCGTAATAGGCCGTCTGATGCGCGACATGGGCGACGACGGCATGGCTGCGCTCGCAGACATCGGCATTGCGGCTGCAGAAGCCCATCATGTCCTGCGCCGAGCGTGCGGCGAGCGTCAGCATTTCGCCAGCGTCGATGTCGGGCTTCGCCGCGGTCGCGGACCCTCCTTCGGCATAGGCGGCGGCGCTGAGGCCGTCAGTGCCGGGCTGGCGCGATGCGCTGTCATAGCCCGCCGCAGGCAGGAGGAAGGCAAGCACGGTCAGCCAGAAGGCGGCTCTGAGAATGAACGACATATGGGCAATTCCTTTCGCGTCTCGGTTGCGAAATTAGTGCCGATCTACTTCGTGCCCGTTAAGTCGATACATAAAATGCGATAGTAATTCGAAGCTGATCCGGGCTTTTTCGAGTATGGTTGAAAAGACGGTGATGTTTTTGTTTGGTATTTATTCTAATTTATCTCGAATACGCCGAAAATTAGAGGCGCATTCGATTCAATGTCGAAGCTGATTTGATTAAAATTGCGCCAATCTTCAAGGGGGTATCGCTTTGACTGCACATGTTTGGCCACCTACGCTACAAATCGGCGTCTGTGCTTTTGTGGCTAACGATGGACTGCGGCAGTGGATTGAAAGCGGTTCAATCGAAGCGGTAGTTGAGGCTATGGCCAAAAAGATCAGCTTTCCCCATTGGGGGTCCAAAGGAGCTGTAAATCGGGCTGGCGATGCTATCCGAAACAAGACACTCACACCTGCTCAAGCGGGGGGTCTTGAATCGTGGCGGATCGCCCATCGTGATGTGATCCATACATTCGAAGCAATGCTCCGCGCCAGAGCAAAGAACCACGCTGACGTACAGGTGGCACAGCGACTCAAGCGGCGAAGCACGATTACGGACAAGCTGCGTCGCTATCCTAGTATGCAGCTTTCTCGCATGGATGACGTGGCTGGATGCCGATTGATCTTTACAAATGAGCAGGCTCTTCACGATTTCCGTAGCAAGGTCCATCAGGCGAAGTTCAAGCACGTCCTGAAGAACGCGAAGGACAAATACGACTACATCAAGAGCCCGACGGATCGAGGATACCGCGGAATTCATGATGTTTATGAGTACAAAGCCCGAAGAGGAAAATCGACGAAGTGCGACGGTCTGTTAATTGAAATTCAGTACCGGACGACCGCTCAGCATGCTTGGGCCACAGCCGTAGAGGTTGTGACACAGATGACGGAGAACGAACCGAAATTTGATCGCGGCGACCGTCGCCATATCCGACTGTTTTGTTTGGCTAGCGAGATTCTTAGCCGCGCGCACGAAGGCGCGCATTCTTGCGTCTCTGATTTAAGTAACGAAGAACTTTTTTCTGAGTTCGATAAATTGGATGGCGAAATAAATGTACTGGACATGCTGATTGGTCTCGCAATTCACGAATGGATCGGAAATCGCGTTGAGTCCGACCAAATCATTTTGCAGATCACCAAAGGCAAGGAATTCAAGTTGTATCAGTTCGATCTAGAATTGGAGGCATCGCACAAACTTCTCGAACTAGAAAAGGCATTTCCGGAAGATGATATTGTTCTTGTGGGTGCGCGAAGCGTGGAAGAAGTTGTTTCAGCATTCCGCAACTACTTTAATGACGTGAGAGAGTTTATGAATCTATTTGTTGCGGCTCGAAAAATGCTGGCAGCCAAAGAATGAACGATGACGACTATACTAAGGACGAGATTGCTCACCGTCTTGTATGGAAGGCCAAGCATGCGATGAAGTTGACGTGCGCTCACTCCCTGAACGGACACCCGATGCGTACGCCAGAAATCATCACCACCGACAACGGCTTCGCGATCGTCACGACCAAGGGGACCGACGCTGTTTCCCTCGACGAGGTGAGCGCGATCGTCGCCTACAAGATCGACGAACTCACCACCGACCTGGTTTGCTGCGACATCGTGACCGGCTCGGGCGACGGCGAGCAGATACGAACCATCCACGAGGAAATTCCCGGTTTTGTCACGGTCATGGCTCGCTTCGAGGCTCTGCCCGGCTTCAATAAGCAGTGGCGCAACGCGGTCAGCCTTCCGCCCTTCGCCACCAACCGCACCACCATCTACAGTCGAGCCGCAAACGCCACCTGACCTATTCTCAAACGGACTCTCAGAGGCTGCGGGCGCATTGCGCCAAAGAAAAAGCCCTGCGGATCGCTCCGCAGGGCTTTTGCATCAACGCGTTTCCGCTTGTCAGTGAACCGCGGGCATCGACGAGGCCCAGCAGGCGCGCACATCTTCGACGCCATGGGTGCCGGTGCACCACGCCTCTTCAGAGGGGAAGTGGGCTGCGGCAATGCACTGGTTGAGATTGAGACGCGCCCAGTTGAGGCAGGTCGAGGTGTCGTCCCGCGCCGAGGCGTTGGAAACCGGAGCGGCGAGAACCTGACGCGCGCCAAGGGCGAGGATCTTCGACATCACGGTGGGGGCGCCGGCCTGTGCTTCACCGATGGGCGAGAAAGACCGGGCCAGCGAAGCGAGACGCGTCGCCATGGATGGGGCGACGGTGGATTCGGTGGGTGCTTCCGCATACTGGGCGGGGGAGAGCGGCTCCATCATGCCCCATTTCTGGCGCTGGAACTGCTGTGCCACGTCGAGGAAGCGTTTGCGCAGAGCGGCCAGGCGCTGGTTCTCGGCGCTGACCGAGGCGACCACATCCGCCTCGGCGGCACTGGCGCCGGGGAGGCCCAGCACGTAATCGGGATTGTCGAGCGCGGCGAGCACCAGTGCTTCGCCATTGCGGCGGGCTTCGTCATGAACGCCCTGGGCGAAGGCCTTGTTCTGGGCGGCGGTCATCGCCCGCACGGCGTACCAGCCGGCGGCCATGCTCTCGGGCTGGGCGAAACGCAGATCCTTCAGTACGCGGCGCACTTCTTTGGGTGTGTTGAGCTTGCTCTTTTCGGCCCCCGCGACGGCGTCGTCATATTTCAGATAAGTGCCCGCGAGCTGGCGGATCGGAACGCTGAAGCTGAAAGCGGAGAGCCCCGCATTGGGCGCGATCGACGCGACCTTGAATTCGCGGTGGCGCGGCGAGGGCAGGGGAATGGGAATGCCCGAGCTGGCAATGTTTTCAGCAGCGGGATTCACGGCCGCGTAAGCCGCCGGCGCGACCGGAGCGGCTGCCTGTGCAGGCACCGCCTGCTTCGTTTCATTTTCGGCAGATCCGCCCTGAATGATCGTGCATCCTGCGATCAACGAACCCAGAAGGATCGAACTCGCGCCAACGGTCACGCCACGCTTCAACCGCATGAGCGCAACATGGTTCTTCAAACCCAACATGCAAGTCCCCTTTGAAAGCGAGTCCGTTTGTTTTGCTTCCCGGCGTCTTCCTGCCCGATGCGCTGCTCCGGCGAGGTCTTCGACTGTCCGGTTTCGGCGCGGCGCCCGACGTGTTAACGGATTAGTAGGGATTCTAATGCGCGCCGCCTGCTTCGGCAAAGCGGAAAGATTGCCAAAGCCCGGCGGCTTGATCGCCGAAGCGAAATGCGTCGCAGATGCAGGGATGGAATATGGAAAGTGCGCCGCGGCTGAAGGCGGAAATCTGGGTGAAAGCGTTGATCCGGCGCTGCGAAGTCGCTGGTGCGCAGGCCATGGTCGTGCGCCGGGGTGACGCGCATTCAGGCGTCGTGCTCGTCAAGGTAAACAGGCTCGACCGTTCCGCTTCGGTCTATTCGCCCGCCCGCGCGGGCGATGGCTCGCTGATCTGGTTGGCGGGCACGGGGCCTGAGCCCGTGCCCGAACCGGAGGCCGATGCCTATATCGAAAGGCAGCGCAAATTCGATCCGGACATCTGGGTGGTCGAGATCGAGGATCGCGCGGGGCGGCACTTCCTTCAGGAGCCCGTCGGCTAGGCCGCCGCCGCGCCCCGCAGAGCCTCAGGGCCGCATGAACATGAAGTCTTCGTCCGGGTCGAGATGCTCGGCGGCTTCCAGCAATTCGGCGCGGATGTCTTCGGGCGAGCGGGTCTCGCGCCAGACGCGGAGCACACCTTCGAAGAAGATGCGGGCGACGGCGTCGGTGGAAAGCTGCTTCTCGCGGGTCTCGGCGATGGCGGCCTCGAAATGCGGGGAGGCGATGTCACGTGCTGTGGTCATGGGTCTTGTCTTCTCATAAGTGAATGTCGAATGAGCCGAGAATGCCCGGGGACGGCGCCGAAGGCCAGCCTGTCAAGATGTCACGCTTCAGGGGCTGCCCACTCAGGCGGGTGACAGGGCGGGCCCCTTCGAGTAGGTTCCGCCCCGCAGAGCGGAACGACGCTTTGAGCGGAACTGGAGACCATCTTGAGCACGATCGCGGACGAGGTCCAGAAGCGGCGGACCTTCGCCATCATCTCCCATCCTGACGCCGGCAAGACGACGCTGACGGAAAACCTGCTCCTCATGGGCGGGGCGATCCATCTCGCCGGTCAGGTCAAGGCGCGTGGCGACTCGCGCCGGGCGCGCTCGGACTGGATGAAGATCGAGCAGGAGCGCGGCATTTCGGTTTCGTCGGCGGTCATGACCTTCGCCTATGAAGGCATCACCTGCAATCTGCTCGACACGCCGGGCCATGAAGACTTTTCGGAAGACACCTACCGCACGCTGACGGCGGCGGACTCGGCCATCATGGTCATCGACGCTGCGAAGGGCATCGAAGCGCAGACGCTGAAGCTCTTCGAAGTCTGTCGCCTGCGTGACGTACCGATCATTACCTTCATCAACAAGATCGACCGTGAAGGCGTCAGCCCCTTCGAGCTGATGGATGAAATCGCGACGAAGCTTGCGCTCGACACCGCGCCGATGATGTGGCCGGCCGGCATGGGCGGGCTTTTGAAGGGCATTTTCGATCCCGAGCGCGACCGCTTCATTCCCTATGACCGCATGAACGAGGGCAAGGAGGCGACGAGCTTTTCGGGAAGCGAGATCGCCAAATATCTGAGTGCGGACGAACTCGCCGCTTTCCGCGAGGAGATGGAACTTGCGCGCGAAGGCTCGCCCGCATTCGATCTCGATGCCTATCGCGCGGGTCATCTCACGCCTGTGTATTTCGGCAGCGCTCTCCGCAAGCTCGGCGTGCGCGAGCTTTTGAATGCGGTCGTGCAATTTGCGCCGACACCGCGTCCGCAGCCTTCATCGGCGCGGCTCGTGCAGCCGGATGAGCCCAAAGTCGCGGGCTTCGTCTTCAAGGTGCAGGCGAACATGGACGCGAACCATCGCGACCGCATCGCCTTCATGCGTCTCTGCTCGGGCAAGTTCAAGCGCGGCATGCGGCTCAAGGTCTCGGGCTCGGGCAAGACCATCGGCATTCACAATCCGACGCTTTTCTTCGCGCAGGACCGCGAGCTGGTGGACGAGGCCTATGCGGGCGACATCATCGGCATTCCGAACCACGGCACGATCCGCGTCGGCGACACGCTGACGGAATCGGAGGATCTGACCTTCACAGGCATTCCGAACTTCGCGCCGGAAATCCTGCAGCGCGTGCGCCTCGACGATCCGATGAAGGCGAAGCACATGCGCCGCGCGCTCGAAAGCCTCGCGGAAGAGGGCGTCACGCAGGTCTTCAAGCCGCAGCTGGGCGCGAACTGGATCGTCGGCGTCGTCGGCCGCCTCCAGCTCGAAGTTCTGGCAGCACGCATCGAGACGGAATACGAGATCAAGGTGAGCTTTGAAAACTCGCCCTTCGAGACCGCGCGCTGGGTGACGGCGGAAGACCCTGCCGAGCTCAAGCGTTTTGTCGACGCGCATCGCGGCAACATGGCCGACGACCGCGACGGCGCACCGGTGTTCCTTGCCAAGAGCAATTGGGAACTTGGCTACACGGCCGAGAAATGGCCGCATGTGCGCTTCTCCGCGACGCGAGAGCGCGCGCCGGTGGCAGCCTAGTTTCAGCCTTTCGCGCTTGCGACGGCCTTGTCGACGGCGACCTTCAGCGTCTCCGCGATGCGGTCGAGTTCGCCGTCCTCGACGGTGAAAGCGGGGCCGATGCAGATGATGTCGCGGATCGCGCCCGTGCCGCCGCCATAGAAGAAGACGCCTTCCTTCAGTCCGGCAGCAACGACGCGGCCTGTCATGCCCGCTTCGACGGGGAAGCGTTCCAGCGTTTCGCGGTCCTTCACGATTTCGATGGCTCGGAAGAGGCCGCGTCCGCGAATTTCGGCGATGTTCGGATGCTGGCCAAGGGCCGCCTGGAGGCGGGCGCCGAGTTCGTCGCCCTTCGTGGCGGAACGCGCGACGAGATCTTCGCGCTCCATGATTTCGAGCACCTTGTCGGCGGCGGCGCAGGCGCCGGGATGCGCGCCATAGGTATAGAACATCAGCGCTTCACCCTTCGCGGCAAGCGGCGCGACGACGGCATCCGTTGCGAAGACGCCGACGATGGGCGCATAGCCGCCCGCCAGGCCCTTGCCCGCAAACATGATGTCGGGTTCGAGGCCGTAATGCTCCGCGGCGAAGCGCTTGCCGGTGCGGCCATAGCCGACCATGACTTCATCGGAGACGATCAGGATGCCGTGACGGCGGCAGATATCCTGCACCATCGGCCAATAGCGCGGGCCGGGCTCGATGGCGCCGCCGGAAGAACCATTGAGGGGCTCGCCGACGAAGGCGGCGATGGTTTCCGGGCCTTCGCGCAGGATCGTTTCTTCGAGCGCTTTTGCCGCGGCGATGTCGAAGTCGGGATGATTGCGGCCGAGCGGCGAGCGCAGCGCATAGGGCGTCGGCACATGGAGCACATGCGGCATGACGCTTTCAAAGCCCGCCTTGCGCGCGACATGGCCGCCGACCGCGAGCGTCAGCGCGGTGGTGCCGTGATAGGAAATCTCGCGGCCGATGATCTTGACGCGCTTTGTCTCGCCCTTGGCCTGAAAATGCTGGATCGCGAGTTTGATCGCCGCGTCGCCGGCTTCGGAGCCGCCACTTGCGAGCCAGACACGCGTCAGATGCGGCGGCAGCCAGGCGCGGCGCAGTCGCTCGACAAGGCGCAGCCGCTCCGGAGTCGAGAAGGGTGGCACCGCATAGGACATGGAAACCATCGCCGCCGCGCAGGCATCCGCGACCTCCTTCCGCCCATGGCCGATATTCGAAACGATGGCGCCGCCCGAGGCGTCGAGGATCGATCCGCCATTGCGCAGATAGAGGGTGCGCCCTTCCGCATGGGAAAGGTCGATGGAGACGCGGGCGGGAACGAAGGGCCAAGGGGAGTCTTGCATGGCGAATCCTGAATCGGAGGTCGAAAGGCCGCACATTATGCATCAATGCTTCAGCGCGTGTAGCGCTTCCATGTCGCCTCCTGTCGGGAGTAGAGTGGCCCTATCCCGGAGGTCAGTCTTGAAAGTTGTCGTCATTGGTGCCGGTATTGCCGGCGTCACCACAGCCTATGAATTCGCCGAACGCGGCCATCAGGTGACCCTCATCGACCGCCGAGAGGGTGCGGGCCTAGAGACGAGCTACGCCAATGGCGGGCAGCTCGGCGCGGGCGAAGTCGCACCATGGGCCGGACCGGAAGTGCCGTGGCTCGCGCTCAAATGGATGGGCCGTCCCGATGGGCCGTTCAGGCTTCGGCTGAAGGCTGACCCCGAACAATGGATCTGGCTTCTGCGCTTTCTCATGCGTTGCCGCGCCTCCGCGCGGGCAGAGCGTGTGCTGCCCAATCTGGGCCTTGCGCTGCTAACGCAGTCGCGGCTCGACGAGATCACGACGAAGCTCGCCGCCGAAGGCGCGCCGATTGCCTTTGACGAGCGGCGCGACGGCATCATGCAGATTTTCCACTATGAGCATTCGCTGAAGGAAGCGGCGAAGGGCGCCGAAGTGATGCGTCGCGCGGGGCTCGAACAGCGCGTGCTGACGGCGGATGAATGTGTGGAGGTGGAGCCGGCTCTCGCATCTGCCGCACAGCGCGGCGAGATTGTCGGCGGTCTTTACTGCGCGAGCGACAGAAGCGGCGACGCCTATGCCTTCACGCGCGAGCTTGCGGCGCGGGCGGAGCGTCTGGGCGTGCGTTTCGTCACGGGGGCGGAGGTCGAGCGCTTCGAGACACAAGGAGATTGCATCACCGGTGTCAGGGCGAATGGCTGGCTGTTTGGCGGCGACGCCATTGTGCTGGCCGCGGGCGTCGGCACGGCGAAACTGGCGCGGCAACTCGGGCTTCGCATTCCCGTCTATCCGTTGAAGGGCTATTCGGTGACGCTGCCCGCGGGCGAGGGCATCGCACCGAAAGTCAGCCTCACCGACGAGGCGCGCAAGATCGTGGTGAGCCGCTTCGGAGATCGCGTGCGCGTGGCGGGCACGGCGGAAGTGGCGGGCTATGACACGACGCTCGAAATGCCGCGCGCGAAGTCGGTGCTCGACGGGCTTCTGAGCCTGCTGCCGCAGCTTTCGACGGGGGCGGGAGAGGCACAGTTCTGGACCGGATTGCGCCCGATGAGCTCCGATGGAAGCCCATTAATTGGGCAGGCGGGGCGGTACCGGAACCTCTATCTCAACACCGGTCACGGGTCGCTCGGGTGGACATTGGGGGCCGGCAGCGCCGCGGCGCTCGCCGACGAGGTCTGCGGGGCGACGCCCAAGCTTGACCTAATCCCTTTCAGTATAAAGAGATTTTCGTTCATTTGAGGTTGCTTGAGCCAACGTGCCCGCGTTTTTTGTGCGCTGCACAAGAAATGCTTGACGGCGGAGTGTGGGCAATTTAATTATTGTGCAACGCACAAATTCGGCGTGGATTTGTGCAGATGCCTCCCAAAGGAGGCATTTATGCAATGAGGAGAATGGACGATGACGGAAACGACCGCGGCTCCCAAAGCCAAGAAGACCACGAAGTCGAAGCCCACGGCCGCGTCGGCGAAAGCCGCTCCGAAGGCCGCCGCTGCCAAGAAGAAGACCCCGATCGAAGTCGCGTCGGGCATCATTACCGAACTCACCCGCACCAATTTCGAAGAGACCGTCGAGACGGCCAAGGCCGTGATGAAGTCGGGCGACATCAAGGCCGCCGTCGAACTTCAGAACGAGCTCCTCCGCGCCGTCTTCAAGCGCAACATCGACGCCGCCCGCGAGATCAACGAGATCACCGTGTCGGCCGTGCGCGAAGCTGTTGCCCCCTATGCCGAGAAGTTCAACGACGCTTTCGAGAAGCTTCGCGCCGCGTAATCCGCGCGAACCGCTCAAGTCCCTTTAGTAGTCCTGTTGCGTAAAGACCCGGCGCTCGAAAGAGCGCCGGGTTTAGTTTTGGCCGGGTGCTTTACCGGCGGCTAACCGATGATGCCTAGAGTTTCCGGTCCATAGGTGGGACGGGGACGGCATGGACGGGTTCAGACGATCTGAGAAGTGGAAGGGCTCAGGACTGCTGGCGCTGATGGCGCTTATGCTGTCGGCCTGTGCGCAAAAGCCCGACCTCGGTCGCGAGGCGCCGACCGCCTTCGATCGGCTGGAGGAGAAGACGCTCACCTATCTGGGTGAGGGGAGCGAAGTCTCGCTGCCGCTCACCGCTGCGGAGCGCGACCTCCGCGCCATGTCGTCGGATTTCTCGACGGGAAGCCTCGCGCCGCGCAAGGGCGCCATCACGGCCATGACCGAGTGGATCGAGGATCAGGTTTCGACGCCTCCCCCTGCGAGCCTCGCCTATTACGAGGCTCTGTCCGACAGGCATCGCGCGAGCCCCGTTTCACTCGTCAATGCGCTGGGCGACGACATCGCGGTCGACAACGCGCGGATGGATATGATCGCGCCGGTCTGCGACGACGTGATCGCCGCCGATCGCTCGCGAGCGGATGAACTTCTCGGCGCCGCGCGCACACGTGCCGTCATCGACTATGAAGGGCCCGAGGCATTCGCCAGGGCGCAAGCCCGTATCGGCGAGAATGATGTCCTGATCGACAAGACCGTGAACGCGCTTGCATCGAGGCTTGTCGGCTATCGCGTCGCGCTGGCCCATGCGCGGCTCGATGCGCCGGTCGACGATCGGCTCAGCATGGTGGAGCAGGCTTTATCGGATATGGAGTCGCGTGTCGAAATCATGGCCGCGGGCGCTTTGCGCCACGCGGCCATCGTCGATGCGTTGAAGACGAAGGCGGCTGGCTAGCTGGCCTTCCGGGCCTGCGCGGCGAGGCGCTGGCGGAGAGACATCACGGGTTCCGCGCCATCGGTCGACGGCTGATAGGGATGCGTGAAGGTGCCGATGGATTCAGCGAAGATTTCCGGCGTGATCTCGTCGCGCACTTCGAGCGCGTCGAAGCCGCAACGGACCAGGAAATAGAACTGGTCGCGCAGCACCGCGCCGACCGCCCGCACTTCGCCCTTGTAGTCGTAGCGTTCGCGCAGGAGACGCGCATAGGAAAAGGCGCGACCGTTGCGATAGACCGGGAACTCCAGCGCGACGAGCGCGAGGCGGTCGAGATGTTCGGCGATGAGGCCCGGTTCTTCACCGCTCTTCAACTGCACGCCGACAGGCGTCCCGCGGGAAAGGAGCAGGTTCTGCTCTTTCTGCCAGCGTTGCAGACTGACGATGACCGCGCCTTCCGGTAGCGCCTCGTCATCGGCGACATGCTTCCATTCGTCCGCAACGAATTTGCCATTCTTAATGAGCTGCATAGAGCTTCTCCTTGAAAGGCTGCACGCCGACCCGGCGATAGGTGTCGAGGAAGATTTCGCCGTCCTTGCGGATGTCGAGATAGGTTTTGACGATGGTGTCCACCGCGTCGACGATTTCGGCTTCGGTGAAGGCCGGGCCGACGATGTCGCCAACGGCGGCGGTCTCATCCGCCGCGCCGCCGATCGTCACCTGGTAATATTCGACGCCCTTCTTGTCGACGCCGAGAATGCCGATATGGCCGACGTGATGATGGCCGCAGGCATTGATGCAGCCCGAGGTGTTGATGTGCAGCCGCCCAATCTCGTGCTGAAGTTTCAGGTCGGCAAAACGCTCGGAAATGCGCTCCGCGACTGAAATCGAACGCGCATTGGCGAGGTTGCAATAGTCGAGGCCGGGGCAGGCGATCTGGTCGGTGATGAGGCCGACATTCGCCGTTGCGAGATCGGCGGCGGAAAGCGCCTGCCAAACCGCATAAAGATCCTTCTTGCGGACATGGGCGAGGCAGAGGTTCTGCTCATGCGCGACGCGGATTTCCGAGAAGGCATATTTCTCGGCGATGTCGGCGACGGCATCCATCTGGTCGGAGGTCGCGTCCCCCGGCGGCTTGCCGATGGGCTTCAGCGACACGTTGACGATGGCGTAGCCCGGCACGCGATGCGCGGTGACGTTCGCCCTCACCCAATCGGCAAAAGCCGGTTCGCGGGCGATGGCCGCGTCGAGTTCCGGCATCGCGTCGGGAAGCGTTTCGAAGGCGGGGGCCGCGAAATAGGCCTTGATGCGCTCGACTTCCGCGTCGGGAAGCTGAAGGGCGCCGCGCGCCTTCACGGCGGCGAACTCTTCCTCGACGAGCCTCTTCATTTCCTCGGTGCCGATCTCATGCACGAGGATCTTGATGCGCGCCTTGTAGGCGTTGTCGCGGCGGCCTTGCATGTTGTAGACGCGCAGCGTCGCTTCGAGATAGGCGAGCAGGTCTTCGCGGCGAATGAAATCGCCGATCTTCTTGCCGATGATGGGTGTGCGGCCGAGACCGCCGCCGACCCAGACTTCATAGCCGATCTCGCCGGCCGCGTTCTTCAGGATCTGGATGCCGATGTCATGCACCTTGATCGCGGCGCGGTCGTTCTTCGTCGCGCAGACGGCGATCTTGAACTTGCGCGGCAGGAACGAGAATTCCGGGTGGAAGGTCGACCACTGGCGGATGATCTCGCTGATGATGCGCGGATCTTCGACTTCATCCGACGCCGCGCACGCATAATGATCCGAGGTCACATTGCGGATGCAATTGCCGGAAGTCTGGATGCAATGCATTTCGACCGAGGCGAGCTCGTCGAGAAGGGCGGGAATGTCCTTCAGCGCGGGCCAGTTCAGCTGGAGGTTCTGGCGCGTCGTGAAGTGGCCATAGCCCTTGTCATATTTACGCGCGATGTCGGCGAGCTTGTGAAGCTGGCGCGAGGACAGCGTGCCATAGGGCACGGCAATGCGGAGCATATAGGCGTGAAGCTGCAGATAGACGCCGTTCATCAGGCGCAGCGGCTTGAACTCGTCTTCCGACAACTCGCCCGAAAGACGGCGCGCGACCTGACCGCGAAACTGCTCGACGCGTTCCGTCACCAGACGGTGGTCGAATTCATCATACCGATACATGTGTTCTTCCTTGCGTTCTTACTCGTGAACGCCTGCGAGTTCCGCCTGCTTGCCGAGGTCGCGGCGCACCGTCGGGCCGGCCTGGCGGATGGTTTCGCGCACGCTCGATGCGCGGATGCCGTTGTCGGTCTTTTCGACTTCAAAGAGATAGACGTCGAGCACCAGATTGCCGGGCTCGAAGAACTGCTGGCCCCGGGCGAGGAGCGCCTCGCCGGCTTCCTTGCCCTCGGCAACTTCGGTGTGCTGCAGCGATTCCGACCAGCCGTTGTCGGCGGTCAGATAGACGACCACGCCGTCTGCGAGGCGGTTCGCCGTCACGGCCTGAAATTGGGCGCCTTTGCGCGTGTGCTGGGCCAAAGGGGCCTCCTTGATAGCTGAAAAACACCTTCACGGCGCAGCGGCAAGGGGCTTTCGGGCCTCTGCCGGATTGCCGGTAACATGGGGTTTTTCACAAAGCGCGTCAACCGTGGTGTAGATAATAATAATCCACAGCCGTAGATTGTTTAATTATGTTCGGGCAAAGCGGTTCGGGGTTCAGCGCTCCCGCCGGATCGCGCTTTCGTGCCAGCGCTTTAGCAGAGAATGCTCAACCCAGGCGAGGCCGAAGAAGATGGTGATGCCGAGCAAGGAGAGCAGCAGCAGGGCGGCGAACATCTTCGGAATGTCGAGCCGGTTTCCGGCCTCCACGATGCGCCAGGCAAGCCCCGTCGAGGTGCCGGAGCCGGCGGCGAATTCGGCGACGACCGTGCCGATGAGGGCGAGGCCGCCGGAGATCTTCATGCCCGCGAGCATGTAGGGCGTCGCCGAGGGGAGCTGCAATTCGGTCAGGACCTGCCAGCGCGTCGCGCCATAAAGGCGGAAGAGGTCACGCAGATTATGGTCGGCGGAGAGCAGGCCGAGCGTCGTGTTCGAAAGGATCGGGAAAAAGGCGACGATCCAGGCGAGGATCAGAAGCGCCAATTGCGTGTGGTCGAAGCCAACCCAGATCAGGATCAGCGGCGCGATGGCGATGATGGGCGTGACCTGCAGGATGACGGCATAAGGAAAGAGCGCCATTTCGATGGCGCGGCTTTGCGAGAAAAGCACCGCGAGGCCGACCCCGCCGACACAGGCGAGGAAGAAGGCCACAATGGTGATGCGCAGCGTGATCCAGAGCGAGCCCATCAGCGAGCCGAAGTTCTCGACGAGGCTTTGGGCGATGCGCGTGGGCGCCGGGAGCAGGAATTCGCGGATGCCAAAATAGCGCACCGAACCTTCCCAAAGAAGCAGAAAGGCGATGCCGACCGCGATCGGCACGACGATGCGGAGGAGGCGGGAGCTTTCGTTCATCCCTTCGCTCCCTCTCTCAAGGCTGCGGAGATCTTCGCGCATTGGCCGACGAACGCAGCCGACTCGCGGAAGGCGCGGCCGCGCGGCGATGGCGCTTCGATGGCGATGTCCTGGAGGATGCGGCCCGGCCGCGCGCCCATGACGAGGACGCGTTCGGAGAGATAGACGCTTTCATAGACGCTGTGGGTCACGAAAATGACGGTCCATTTCTGGCTCGCCCAGAGTTCGAGAAGATCGTCATCGAGTTTTTCGCGCGTGAATTCATCGAGAGCGGCGAAAGGCTCGTCCATCAGCAGCACGGGCGGCTGGGTGACGAGGGCCCGGGCGATGGAGACGCGCATTTTCATGCCGCCCGAAAGTTCGCGCGGGAAGCTCTGCGCGAAATCGGAAAGGCCAACGCGGGACAGCGCCTCCATGATGCGCGGTTCGGCGTCCTTCTTCGCGATGCCCTTCAGCTTCAGTGGGAGGTAGATATTGTCGATGACGCGGGCCCAGGGCATGAGCGTCGCGTCCTGAAAGACGAAACCGATATCCGTCGGACGCTCGCCGCCTGCCGCAGGCCATGCGATGGCGCCCGCGCTCGGTTCGATCAATCCGGCGATCATGCGCAGGAGCGTGGACTTGCCGCAGCCGGACGGTCCAACCAGCGAAACGAAGGAGCCGCGCTCGATCTTCGCATCGACGCCCGTGAGCGCGAGCGTGCCGCTGTCATAGGTCTTGGCGACGCCGGAAAGCTCGATGAGAGGCGCAGCGCTCACTTGCTCGTCAGCTCTTTCTTCAGGTCGAGGCCTACGCCCTTGTTCACGAAGTCGAGCGTATAGGCGTTGTGGACGTTGAGGCCTTTCGCAAAGACGCCGGCGGCAGACATGCTGCTATAGAAATCCGACCAGCGCGCATCGGACATCGCGCCGATGCCCCTTTCCGCCGTCTCGCCGGAGTCGACGATGCCGTGCTCTTTCAACGTCGCGATGGCATGGGCGAGAAGGTCGTCGGTCATCTCCGCATTGTCTTTTTTGATGAGCGCATTGGCAGGCGAGGGATCGCCGTAAAGATAATCGACCCAACCCTTGATCGATGCGTCGACGAATTTCTGCACGATCTCCGGATGTTCGGCGATCAGCTTGTCGTTCGCCATGATGAAGGCCGCGTAGCCCGGATAGCCGTAATCGGAAAGCAGGAAGACCTGCGGCTTGAACTTGCCTTCCTTTTCGATCGTGTAAGGCTCAGAGGAAAGATAACCCTCCTGGATCGCCTTTTCGTCGGTGAGGAAGGGCGCAAGATTGAATGTGTATTTGCGGATCTGGTCGTCGGTGAAACCGAACTTCGCGCGGAGCCACGGCCAGAAGGACGAGATCGTCGCGTCGGCGACCATGATGGGCTTGCCCTTCATGTCGGCGATGGACTTCACATCGTCGCGCGGATGGGCGATGAGGACCTGCGGGTCCTTCTGGAAGATTGCGGCGACAGCTTTCGAGCCGGCATTGGCGGCGACCACGTTCAGCGGAATGAAGCTGTTCGAGCCGATGCCGAACTGGACCGTATCGGTGGCGAGGAGTTGCGGGACGTTCACGCCGGGCCCGCCCTGCTGGATCACGACGTCGAGACCCGCTTCCTTGTAATAGCCCTTGGCAAGCGCCTGATAGAAGCCGCCATGCTCGGCCTCCGCCTTCCAGTCGGTGGCGAAGACGATATGCGCCGGGCCTTCGACCTTCGCGCCGGGCTTCAGCGCGAAAATTGCGCCGAGAACCAGAATGACGGCGGCAATGCCGCCGATGAGCAGATTGCGATTCATGAAGGGCCCCCCGAGGACGCGGCTGTTCAAGTTGGCCGGATGGTATCAGCGCATTTTGAGGACGGCTACCGCTGGTGGAGCGGTTTTCAGCTGCCTGAAAGGGCTTCGCGCTTCAGTTCCAGCTCGAGCCAGCTTTCCTCGGCCTGCGCCAGTTCGGCGCGGAGCGCATCGTGGCGCGTGGTCTTGGAGGCGAAGGCCTTGGGATCGCGCGAATAGAGATCCGGGTCGGCAAGTTCGGATTCGAGCTTCGCGATTTCGGCCTGAAGCTTCGGCATTTTCGAACCGAGTTCTTCGAGGAGACGGTTTTCCTTGTAGCTGAGCTTTGTCGCGACGCGCGCGGCGGCAGGAGCAGCCTCGGCAGACGTGGCCTTCGCGGCCTGCTTCGCGGGGGCCTGCTCGCGCTTCTGGTTCAGCCAGTCGGAATAGCCGCCGGGATATTCCTCCACCTCGCCGGTGCCGTCGACGACGATCACCGAGGCGACGACGCGATCGAGGAAATCGCGGTCATGGCTCACGAGGAGCACGGTGCCTTCGTAGTCCGTGAGCATTTCCTGCAGGAGATCGAGCGTCTCCATGTCGAGATCGTTGGTCGGCTCGTCGAGGATGAGAAGGTTCGAAGGTTTGGCGAGCGCGCGGGCGAGCAGCAGTCGGCATTGCTCGCCGCCGGACAAGGCCTTCACCGGCTGGCGGGCCTGACTCTCGCGGAAGAGAAAGTCCTTCAGATAGGAAACCACATGGCGCGGCTGACCGCGCACCATGACCTGATCGCCGCCGCCCTCGCAGAGCGTTTGCCAGAGCGTCGCTTCGGGATCGAGGCTGCCGCGCGACTGGTCGACGATGATCGGCGTCAAATTCGTACCAAGACGAATTTTCCCGCTATCGGGCGGCAGCGTGCCCATGAGCATTTTCAGAAGTGTCGTCTTGCCCGCGCCGTTCGGCCCGATGACGCCGATCTTGTCGCCGCGCACGATGCGGGTCGAAAAATCGCGAACGATGACGCGGTCGCCGAAGCTCTTGGAAATGTGCTCGGCTTCGATGACGAGCGTGCCGGAGGACTGGCCCGTTTCGACGGCGAGAGCCGCCTTGCCCGTGCGCGCGATGCTTTGCGCGCGCTCCTGACGCAGCGAATAGAGACGGCGGAGGCGGCCCTGATTGCGCTTGCGCCGCGCGCTGATGCCTTCGCGCGACCATTGCGTTTCCTGCAGGATCAGCCGGTCCAGCTTGTGGGCGACGACTTCCTCCTCGGCGAGAATCTGTTCCGACCATTCCTCGAATTGCGCGAAGCCCTTGTCGAGGCGGCGGATGGTGCCGCGATCGACCCAGAGGCAGTTGGTGGCGAGACGCTTCAGGAAGGCGCGGTCATGGCTGATGAGGATATAGGCACCGCGGAACTGCGAGAGGCGTTCCTCCAGCCATTCGATGGAAGGAAGGTCGAGATGGTTCGTCGGCTCGTCGAGCAGGAGAATGTCCGGTTCGTCGGCAAGCACGCGGGCAAGCGCCGCCTTGCGGCCTTCGCCGCCGGAAAGCGTCGCGGTCGGCTTGGTGGGGTCGAGGCCCAGCTCGTGGAGAACGGCTTCGGCTTCATGAGGCTCGGCGCCGCCGGCCGTGGCATAGTCGAGAACGGTGGCCGCGCCGCCGAAATCGGGCATCTGGGCGAGATAGGCGACCCGTGTGCCGGGCTGGAGGAAGCGCTCCCCCGCATCCGGCTCGACAAGGCCCGCCGCCACCTTCAGCAGCGTCGATTTGCCCGCGCCATTGCGGCCGACGAGGCAGAGACGGTCGCCGGGGCCGATGGCAAAGCCCGCGCCGTCGATCAGGACCTGATCGGCGAAGGCAATGCGGATGTCGCGAAGGGCAAGAAGGGGCGGGGCCAAGGTTCAATGTCCGGTGATATATGGGCACCGGCTATATGGCGCATCGAGGCGGGCGAGGCAATGGCGCAAGATTATGCCGCCAGCGGGACGGGCTCCGGTTTTTCGCCCCGGCCGACGAACAGCACCATCACGGAGGCCAGGAGGCAGAGGCCACCCGCCAGCGTGAAGGCGAGGAAATAATCGCCCAGATCGACGCGCATGAGCCCGGCAACCCAGGCGGCAGAGGCGGCGCCCAACTGATGCGCCGCGCTGATCCAGCCGAAATAGATGCCGACATTTTCCTCGCCGAAGCTCTTGCTGGCGAGCTTCACAGTGGGCGGCACGGTGGCGATCCAGTCGAGGCCGTAAAAGACCGCGAACAGCGAAAGCCCATAGAAAGTGAAGTCGAAGGCATAGGGCAGATATAGAAGCGAGAGGCCCCTGAGCCCGTAATACCAGAAGAGGAGCTTTCGCGAGTCGAAGCGGTCGGAAAGCCAGCCGGAGCCCGTGGTGCCGAAGAAATCGAGAATGCCCATGGTGGCGAGGAGGCCGGCTGCCGCGACTTCCGGGATGCCGTGGTCGAGGCAGGCCGGTATCAGATGTGTGCCGATGAGGCCGTTTGTCGAAACCCCGCAGATAAAGAAGCTGCCGCCGAGAAGCCAGAAATCGCGCGACCTGAACCCTGCGGCCAGCGCGGCGAGTGCGCGGCGGAAGGGATTGCCGGTGAAATTTTCCGGCAAGGGGTCGCCGGGCTCGGCGCCAAAGGGCAGGAGCCCCACATCCGAGGGCTTGTCGCGCAGGAAAAACCAGACGGGAAGGATCATCGCCGCTGCAATACAGGCCAGCGTAATCGACACGCTGCGCCAGCCTTCGCTCTCCGTGAGCTTTGCGAAAAGCGGCAGGAAGACGAGCTGGCCCGTCGCGTTGCTCGCGGTCAGGACGCCCGTGACGAGGCCGCGGCGAGCGACGAACCA
>DAIEIL010000172.1 GCA_027352645.1 Rhodobiaceae bacterium
CAAGCTCGACCGAGCAGGCTTCGCGCGACGCGGGCGAGCCCAACGGATTGGCGCCCGGCGACCGCGTGACGGTGATGGCCGACGATTACGGCCGCGACCCTGTTGTCGGCGACGTCGTTTCCTCCTCCGCGCAGCACATTGCGATCAGGCGCAAGGACCCGCGCGTCGGCGAGGTGGTGGTGCATTTCCCCCGGACTGGCTTCCTCGTCATCAGGGGATAGCGCAGAAATTTGCCCGTAATCGGCGGCCTGCGCCGATCAAATTTAATCCGGCGATGCCGACAGGAAGGCCCCTGACGGACGTATAATGCATGACAGTCTTTCATGCAGAGGAAGCGTCATGACAACCGTCGCCCGTAAGGCAAAGCTGGCACTGCTTGCCGCATCCGCGCTGGCAGCCGCAACTCTGGGCGCAGCGCCCGCTTCGGCGCATGGCCATGTGAGTGTCGGCATCGGCTTCGGCTTTCCGATCGCCATCGGCCCGGCCTGGGGTTATTACCCGGGCTATTATCCCGGCTATTACGATCCCTATTATTACGTGCCGCCGCCCGTCGCCTATTACCCGCCGCCGGTAGTCTATGCACCGCGCCCGGTCTATTACCGCGAGCCGGTTCAGGCGGAGCCGACATCGCCGGTCTATCGCGACTCTTATGGCCAATATTGCCGGGAATACCGGACGAGGGTTCGCATCGGCGGCCATTACGAAAACTCGTATGGCACGGCTTGCCAGCAGCCTGACGGAAGCTGGCGCGTGTCGAACTGATCGCGATCCGAACAGGTGAGGCAACAAAGGCGGAGACTGTTACCCAGTCTCCGCCTTCTTCATTTCAGAAACGCGGCGCGGCTCAGCGAGCGGTGATACCGCCATCGATGACAAGCTCGGAGCCCGTCATGTAACGCGACTCATCGGAGGCGAGGAACACGATGCCCGCCGCGATGTCCGACGGCAGGCCCGCATAGGCGAGCGGCGCCATCTGGGCAATCGCATTGGCGTCGACCGCATTCGCGCCTTCGGGGAGGATATCCGTCCCCAGTGCGCTGGTGCCGCCCTGCGGAATCTTCTGCCAGATCGCCGTGTCGATGATGCCGGGGTGAACCGAGTTCACGCGCACATTCATCTTGGCCTGCGCGCATTCGAGTGCGACGGCCTTGGTGAAGAGACGCACAGCGCCCTTGGTCGCGCAATAGCCCGCAAGCCCCGGCGCGCCCTGAAGGCCAGCCACCGAAGAAATGTTGATGACCGAGCCGCCACCCGACGCCGCGATCAGCGGAATGCCGTGCTTCACGCCGAAGAAGACGCCGTCGACATTGATCGACATCTGACGGCGCCAGTCTTCATAGGCCATAGTGAAAATGTCCGCGCCGATGCCGATGCCGGCATTGTTGACGAGGATGTGGAGCGCGCCCTGCTCCTTCTTGATCGCCTAGATCACCTCGGCCCAGCGCGCCTCACTCGTCACGTCCTGACGATACGTGGCGATCTTGCCGCCCGCCGCCTTGACCTGATCGGCCGTCTCGGCGAGGCCCTTGTCGTCGATGTCGGTCGCAACCACGAAGGCGCCTTCCGCCGCAAGCGCCAGTACCGCGCCCCGGCCAATGCCGCTGCCCGCACCCGTTACCAGAGCGACTTTTCCACTGACCCGTCCCATGCCGTTCTCCCTTTTCATATGCCGGGGCTTGTGCCCCTTTGCCGTTGTCTTAGGGTATTGCCCCTAGACTGGGCAATGCGATTTTACGCAGCGGCATTCGTGCTGCAGCGCACCGAAACCGACGGTCGCAACAGCCTTGGCAAAGACTGGACTTCGGTCTAGTTTTATTCGGCGCCGAAGAGAGCCCCACGAAAAGGGCCGGGCGCATGGCAGAGGGAGAGGCCCCATTAGCGATCTTGTGGCACTGGACGAGGCGCCCGTCGTCAGCACGCGGCGCGCCCTCAAGAAGGAGCGGACGCGGCGGGAAATCTACCGCACGGCGATGCAGCTCTTTGGCGAACGCGACTACGACAGCGTGACCATCGAGGATATTTGCAGCGGCGCGGGCGTCGCCAAGGCGACCTTTTTCCTCCATTTCGAGAACAAGGCCGCGCTCCTCCAGGAATTCAACGACGAGGTCACCCAGTCGCTTGCCGAACAGCTGGCGGGACATGACGGCACGGCGGAGGAACAACTCCTTCTTCTGCTGGACGCCTTCCTCGAGGCCTATGACAGCAATGCGCCGGTGATGAAGAAGATGCTGCGCGAATTCATCGACCAGCGCACGCCGCTGACGCGCGCTGCCGCCGTGAACAAAAGCGTCATCGACCTCGTGACCGACATCGTGCGCCGCGGGCAGAACAAGGCGGAGCTGCGCAAGGAAATGCCGCCGGAACTGGCCGCCATCGCCATTGTCTCGACATGGAGCGCCAACGCCGCCTTTTCGACCGAACACCCGGAAATGGATACCGACCTCGCCAGCCGGCAGATCATCGACATCATGCTCAATGGCCTGAAGAAGAAAGCCTGAAAAGACCGCCGGTGGACAAAGTCTGCAAGCCACGCTTTGATCCACGGCACAAGAATTCAAGAACCGGAAACGCTATCAGGGAGACATAAATGCTCGGACAGAAACTGCGCTTCGGCGCCTTCATCGCGCCGTTCCACCCGCTCGATGAAAACCCCACGCTCGCGCTGGAACGCGACATCGAACTCGTCCAGTGGATGGACCAGCTCGGCTACGACGAAGCCTGGATCGGCGAGCATCACTCGGCGGGCTACGAACTGATCGCCAGCCCCGAGCTCTTCATCGCGACCGTTGCCGAACGCACACGCAACATCAAGCTCGGCACGGGCGTCTCGTCGCTGCCCTATCACCATCCGCTGATGCTGGCCGACCGCATCAACCAGCTCGACCACATCACGCGCGGCCGCGTCATGCTCGGCGTGGGCCCCGGCTCGCTGCCCTCCGACGCGATCATGATGGGCATCAATCCGCTCAAGCAGCGCGACATGATGGACCAGGCGCTCGACGCGATCGTTCCGCTGCTCCGCGGCGAAACCGTCAACATGAAGACCGACTGGTTCGAGCTGAACAATGCGCGCCTCCAGATGACGCCTTGGTCGCGTCCTTCGGTCGAGATCGCGGTGGCAAGCCAGGTCTCGCCCACCGGCGCGACGGCGGCGGGCCGCCATGGCCTCAGCCTGCTTTCGATCGGCG
>DAIEIL010000175.1 GCA_027352645.1 Rhodobiaceae bacterium
GCAACGCCGCGCCAGACGCGCGTGCGCTCGCGGCTCGAAAGTTCCGAATGCCACTCTGCGGGGCGGCAGTGAAAGCGCCCCTCGAAACGTTCGAGAAACTGGCTCGTCAGAGCGATTTCCGGCAAGAGGATCAGCACCTGACGGCCCTGCGCCAGCGCTTCGGCCACCGCCTCGAAATAAACCTCCGTCTTGCCCGATCCCGTCACGCCGTCGAGAAGAATCGTAGCGAAGCGGTTCGCATCGACCCGTTCGCGTAGCGTCGCCGCCGCCGCCTGCTGCTCAGGCGAGAGCGACTTCGAGACAGCCGCGACGTCAGGCGTCGGGAACGGCGCCTCGGTCGGCAGATCGACAGGCACCAGCGCGCCCGCGTCGACGAGGCCGCGCACGACGCCATCTGAAACGCCCGCCTCCTCCGCAAGTTCGCGCGTGGTGCGGGCAAACTGATCCGTTGCGGTGTCAACAACACGCTGCCGCGCCGGCGTCATCCGCGCAGGACGCTTGTCCACAAGGCGGTAGGCGGTCCGCATGCGCTGCGGCTCCAGCGCGCCGGGCGCGCGAATGGCAAGGCGAAGCACCGAACCGCGCGGATTGAGCGTATAGGCCGCGAGCCAGTCGACAAATCGCCGTAACACCTCCGGCATGGGCGGTGCGTCAAGCACTTCGAGAATCGGTTTCAACCTTTTCGGATCGACCTCGCCCGTCCCCTCGCCCCATACGACGCCAAGAATCTGCTGCGCCCCCAAGGGCACAATTACATAGCTGCCCGGTTCCGCGATTAACCCGTCAGGAACCTCGTAGTCGTAAGGTGCTGGCAAGGCGAGCGGAATGAGAACGCTGACGCTTTTCGGCAATGTCTTAACGGGCATCCGCTCTACTTCGGGGAGAAAAGTTCAAAGGCGACGCGACAGTGTAATACCTGATAAAGCAAGCGGAATGTCGCCGCTTGCGCCGGAAGCCCCGATGGGCAAAAAAAGAAAAAAAGACGGTTGCGCCGCGACCTTTACTGGACTGACATAAGCGGCTGACACCGCATCAAGAGCAAAGCCCCAAATGAAGTTTTTTGTCGACACTGCCGATATCGCCGAAATCAAGGACCTGGCCGCCACCGGCCTCCTCGACGGCGTGACCACCAACCCGTCCCTGATCGCCAAATCGGGCCGCAATTTCATCGAAGTCGTCGAGGAAATCTGCGGGATCGTCGACGGTCCGGTCAGCGCCGAGGTGACGGCCCTGGAAGCCGACGAAATGCTCAAGGAAGGCCGCTATCTTGCCAAGCTCGCCAAGAACATCGCCGTGAAGGTGCCGTTGACCTGGGCCGGCCTCAAGACCTGCAAGACGCTGACGAGCGAAGGCACGATGGTGAACGTCACCCTCTGCTTCTCCGCGAATCAGGCGCTGCTCGCCGCCAAGGCCGGTGCAACATTCATTTCACCATTCATCGGCCGCCTCGACGACATCAATCTCGACGGCATGGAGCTGATCGAAGAAATCCGCACCATCTACGATAATTACGACTTCAAGACCCAGATTCTCGCCGCCTCGATCCGCACCGCGAACCATGTGAAGGACGCGGCTCTGGTTGGCGCCGACGTCGCGACGGTTCCGCCGGCGGTGCTGCGCGGTCTTGCGGCCCATCCGCTGACCGACAAGGGGCTTGAGCAGTTCCTCGCCGACTGGAAGAAGACGGGACAGAAGATTCTCTAAGACCTCCGGGGCACTTTGGGCACGGGCTTGCCCCGGAACACGACAAACAGACAAGCCAGTTGAAGGTAGTCCGACGCCATGAGCCACTATAACGACCGCAACGAAGCCGAGCAGCGTATCAGGCGTTCCGAGCCGAGCCTTTCCGTGGCCCAGGTGCGGGACTACCTGTTGGCGCATCCCGACTTTCTGGCCAACGATCCGGAGCTGGTTGCGGCTCTCGCGCCGTCCCGCATGGAAGGCCACAATGTGGTCGACATGCAGCAGTTCATCATCGGCAAGCTTCAGAATCAGGTTCGCACCCTGCGCGACATCCAGTCGGACCTGATCGAGGCTTCGTCGCTGAACAGCCTTGCCCGCGAACAGGTGCATCAGGCCGCGCTCGCCCTTCTCGATGCGCGCGACTTCGAGCACCTGATCGACTTCATCACTTCGCCGGACGGCCTCGCCCGTATGCTCGGCTCGCGCGCCGCCGCGGTCTGCATCGAAACGACGAATGGTGTCTCGGCCATCGGCGTACGCAGCGTGCGTGTGCTCGAACCGGGCGGCGTCGCACGCATGATGGGCGGCGTCGTGCCCTATCGCCTCGTCGCCAATGTGCGCGGCAGCCGCGGCCTCTACAACCACCTCGCCGACGAGGTGCAGTCGGAAGCCCTTGTCAGGCTCGAATTCTCGCGCGTGTCGCCGCCCGGCCTGCTCGCGCTTGGCGGCTTCGAGCCGGAACAGTTCCATCCCGAACAGGCGGCCGACCTTCTCGAATTCCTGGGCCGTGTCGTGGAGCGCTGCGTGCGTCGATGGCTCGAGCTTCCGCCGGATCTCTGACGGGCGTTCTCGCGCCCACGCCCGACGAGGCGGCCGCATCGATCGCCGCTGCCTCCGATCTGCGCCTCGAATTTCGTTCCTGGTATTCGCATCTGATGGCAGAGCGCCGCGCAAGCCCGGCGACGCTCGTTTCCTATCTGCGCGACCTCACCCGCTTTTTCGAGTTCCTCACCGATCACCTCGGCGGCCCCGCCGATCTGGACGCACTGCGGAAGCTCCAGCTGCGCGACTTTCGTGCTTTCCTGACACTGCGGCGCAACGAGGGTCTGCAAAGCCGGAGCCTCGCTCGCGCGCTCTCCAGCATCCGCTCCTTCTTCCGCTTTCTCGACCGTGCGGGCATCGTTTCCAACGCGGCGATCACCGCGCTGCGCTCGCCGAAGATCCCGCATGCGATCCCGAAGCCACTGACTCCAAACGCCGCACTGACCCTCATCGACGAGGCGAGCGAACGTGAAGGCGCGCCCTGGATCGCAGCGCGCGACGCGGCCATCCTGACGTTGCTTTATGGCTGCGGACTCCGCATCGCGGAAGCTCTCTCACTCGATCGAAGAGACGCCCCGCTCCGCGACACGCTGCGCGTCATCGGCAAGGGCCGGAAGGAACGCATGGTGCCCGTGCTCGCCGTCGCGCGCGAAGCCGTGGACGAATATGTGCGGCTATGCCCTTTCGGCCTGACGCCCGACGATCCATTGTTCGTCGGCGCGCGCGGAAAACGCGTCGATCAACGCATCGTGCGCGAAGCTGTCATCCAGCTCCGCCGCAAGCTCGGCCTCGCCGATACGGTAACGCCCCATGCGCTGCGTCACAGCTTCGCGACGCACCTCCTCGCAGGCGGCGGCGATCTCCGAACCATTCAGGAATTGCTGGGCCATGCCAGCCTTTCGACCACGCAGATGTATACCGAGGTCGACAGTCAGCGGCTGCTCGACGTCTATGACAAAGCGCATCCGAGAGCCGGGCACTGAGGCCCCGCGCGCCGATCACATATGGATCGGCGAACCCGTGACCGCGAGCGCGGCTTCCTTCACCGCTTCCGACAGCGTCGGATGGGCAAAGCACATGCGCGCGATGTCTTCGGAACTGCCCGAGAACTCCATCGCCACCACGGCTTCCTGAATCATCTCGCCCGCATTGGCGCCGATGATGTGAACGCCGAGGATGCGGTCTGTCTTCTTGTCGGCCAGAATCTTGACGAAGCCGTCGGTCGTCTTGTTCGCCTTGGCACGGCCATTCGCCGTGAAGGGGAACTTGCCCGCATTGTATTCAATGCCATCGGCCTTGAGCTGCTCTTCCGTCTTGCCCACAGAAGCGACTTCGGGCGCGGTGTAAACGACACCGGGAATGACATCGTAATTCACATGGCCCCAATGGCCGGCGAGCTGCTCGGCGAGCGCCACGCCTTCTTCCATGGCTTTGTGCGCAAGCATGGGGCCGGCGATCACATCGCCAATGGCATAGATGCCGCCGACGTTGGTCTTGAAATGCTGATCGACTTCGACGCGACCGCGCTTGTCCGTCTTGACGCCGACATTGTCGAGGCCGAGACCGCCCGTATAGGCGACACGACCGATGGCGACGAGGACCACATCGGCTTCGAGGACCTGCGTCTCGCCGCCCGTAGCGGGCTCCACCGAAACCTTGAGGCCCGTCTTCGCCTTGTCGATCTTCGTCACCTTGGAGCCGAGTTTGAACTCGAAGCCCTGCTTCTTGAGGATGCGCGTGAAATTCTTCACGACTTCGCCATCCATGCCCGGAAGGATGTCGCTGAGGAATTCGACCACGGTGACCTTGGCACCAAGCCGGCCCCAGACGGAACCGAGCTCAAGCCCGATGACGCCGCCGCCGACGACCAGCAGCCGGCCCGGCACCTTGTCGAGCTTCAGGGCGCCGGTCGAGGAAACGACCGTCTTCTCGTCGATCTCGATACCCGGAA
>DAIEIL010000201.1 GCA_027352645.1 Rhodobiaceae bacterium
CTCGTCGCCGCGCCGAGGCTCGCCAGCGTAGCGGAAGACCTGCTGCGCGGCATCGCCATCGACCGCGAGATCATCCGCGAAGAGATTGCGCCCTGCTTTGTCGAAATCGGCGGTAAGCGTACGGACATCGTCGTGCTCGGCTGCACGCATTACCCCTTCCTCATCGACGAAATGAATGCGGTCGCGCCATGGCCCGTGACATGGCTCGACCCCGCCCCCGCAATTGCGCGGCGGCTCGTCGCCGTGCTCGACGGAAAGATTCCCGGCCCCGATGGCGAGAGCGTTGCGCTCTTCACCAGCGGCAGGCCCGTTCCGCCGCGCCTTGCTGCGCTTCTCGAAATCGACGGCCTGAATCCGGGTAGCTAACCTTGAATCTCAACTCGCTTCGCGATGCTTCAGCGCCGTCGTCAGCGGCACCAGCGTAAAGCCGCGCGCGCGCGCCTCCGGTATCCACTTTTCCAGCATATCCAGCGTAATGGGGTGCGGATGGCCGATGGCGATGGCAACGCCATGTTTCAGCGCGATCTGTTCGAGGCGGCCAAGCTCGGCTTTCACCTCGCCGCCCTCTTCTTCATTGTCGAGAAAGACGTCGCGCGACAGCGTCGGCAGACCCGCCGCACGTGCAGCGTTGGCGGCCTGCGTCTGGGCCGAGGTGCGCGAGTCGAGGAACATGAGGCCGCGGTCCTTTAGCGTCTCCATGACGAGCCGCATTCCGGCGGCATCGGCCGTGAACCGGCTGCCCATATGATTGTTGATTCCGACATAACCGCCGAACTGGTCGAGACACCACGCAAGGTTGGCTTTGAGCTCTTCCGGCGTCTCGCCGACGCGCAGCGCATGCGGCCCCGGATCGTCCTTGCCCACGGGCTCCATCGGCACATGGACGAGGATTTCATGGCCGCGCTCCCGTGCAAGCTTCACCGAGGAAGCGACGTTCCGCGTGTATGGCAGAAAGGCAAAGGTGATTGACGCAGGCAGGTCCATCGCCCGATCCGTGCCCTTCCTGTTCGCGCCCATGTCGTCGATGACAATGGCGATCATCGGCGCTTCGGGCGTCGTCGCGGGCACCACCGCATTGCGCTTCCAGGCTGGCGGCTCGGCAACCACATGCTTCGGGAGAACGGGCTGGGAAACCGGAGGCTTCGGCGCGAGCGCGGCCTGGGGCGGCACGGGCGCCACCTTCGCTACCGGAGCCTCATGCCGGGCCACGGGCACCTTCGGCCCGGGTGCCGGGGGCGCAACCCTCGCGCCGGAACGCCAGTGCATGGCGAGAGCCACCGCCAGAACGAGCGAAAGCGCGCCCACAGTCACATCGCGTCGGATTTCAGGGTCCGCCCATAGCTTCTTGATACGCCTGAAAACTTTTCGATACGGCATGCAACCCTGCGACTCAGACCCTATATAGGGGCATACGAACACGGCTCGGCGCGGGCCGTAAAGCGGCACGCCTTGCCCGGCTCTGCTCCCACGGCCTATAAGACTACAAATGCGGTATTTTTACCGCCCAGTGGGTTAATCATGCTGCTCCTCATCGATAACTACGACAGCTTCACCTACAACCTCGTGCAGTTCCTCGGCGACCTCGGCGCCGAGACCGAGGTTCACCGGAACGACAAGCTGTCGGTCGGACAGGCCGTCTCCATGCGGCCCGACGCCATCGTCATCTCGCCCGGCCCCTGCGATCCGGACAGGGCGGGCATCTGCCTCGATCTCATCAAGGCGGCGGCGGACGAGCGCATTCCGCTCTTCGGCGTCTGCCTCGGTCACCAGGCCATCGGCCAGGCCTTCGGCGGCAAGATCATCCGCGCGCCAAAGCTCATGCATGGCAAGGTCGACGCGATCTCGCATACGGGCAAGGGCGTCTTTCGCAACCTGCCGAGCCCGCTCCAGGCGACGCGTTACCACTCGCTGACCATCGACCCGACAACGTTCCCCTCGGTGCTCGAAGTGACGGCAACATCTTCCGACGATGTCATCATGGGCCTGCGCCACAAGGAGCTACCCATTCACGGCGTACAGTTCCACCCGGAAAGCATCGCCACCGAACATGGTCACGACATTCTGCGCAACTTCCTCGAGATCACGGGCGTGAAAACGCGCGCGCTCGCCTGAGGGAACGCGCATGAGCGATTTCAAGGCACTCATAGGCAAGGTCGCCGGCGGATTGGCCCTTGCCCCCGACGAAGCCGAAGCAGCGTTCTCGATCATCATGTCGGGCGAAGCGACGCCGGCCCAGATGGCAGGCTTCCTGATGGCTCTGCGCGTGCGCGGCGAGACGGTGGACGAGTTGACCGCCGGTGCCCGCGTCATGCGCGAGCGAGCGCTCACCGTGAACGCCCCCGCAGATGCCATCGACATTGTCGGCACGGGTGGCGATGGCGCGCAAACATACAATATCTCCACTGCGACATCGCTCGTCGTCGCCGCTGCCGGCGTGCCGGTGGCAAAGCATGGCAACCGCGCAGCCTCGTCAAAATCCGGCACGGCCGACGCGCTGACCGCGCTCGGCGTCAAGCTCGACATCGAACCGGACGTCATCGCCCGTTGCATCGCGGAAGCCGGTATCGGCTTCATGTTCGCCCCGGCGCATCACTCGGCGATGAAATATGTCGCGCCCGTGCGCACGGAACTCGGTACACGCACGATCTTCAACCTGCTGGGCCCGCTTGCCAATCCGGCCGGCGTCACGCATCAGAGCATCGGCGTTTTCGCGCCGCATTGGGTCGTGCCCTTCGCGGAGACGCTGCGCAACCTCGGCTCGAAGCGCGCCTGGGTCGTGCATGGCTCCGATGGCCTCGACGAGTTGACGACGACGGGCGTCTCCTATGTCGCCGAACTCAACGAGGGCGAGATCCGCACATTCGAGGTGACGCCGGAGGAAGCCGGGCTTCCCCGCGCGACGTTGGCCGATCTGCGCGGCGGTGATCCGGCCTATAACGCCGCTGCCATCGTCGCCCTGCTCGACGGCGCGCCCGGCGCCTATCGCGAAATCGTTCTCCTGAACGCCGCTGCCGCGCTCATCGTGTCTGGCAAGGCGGCGACCCTCGCCGAGGGCGTGAAACTTGCGGGCGCGGCCATCGATAGCGGCGCGGCGAAGAAGGTTCTGGCGCGGCTCGTCGCCGTTTCGAACGGAAAGCCTGCCAATGTCTGACATTCTCGCAAAGATCGGCGCCTACAAGCTTGAGGAGATTGCGGCTGCAAAGCTCGCCCGCCCCCTCGCCGAAGTCGAACGCGCCGCGCGCGCGGCAAGCCCCGTGCGCGGCTTCGCGGCGTCGCTGACCCGCAAGGTCGCTGCGAAGGAATATGCGCTGATCGCCGAGATCAAGAAGGCAAGCCCCTCCAAGGGCCTCATCCGCGCGGATTTCGATCCGCCGTCGCTCGCCCGCGCCTATGAGCGCGGCGGCGCCGCCTGTCTTTCCGTGCTGACGGATGGCCCATCTTTTCAGGGAAGCCCTGATTACCTCGCCGCAGCTCGCGCCGCCGTGTCTCTACCCGTCATCCGCAAGGATTTCCTCTACGACACCTATCAGGTAGCCGAAGCCCGCGCGATGGGCGCGGATTGCATCCTCATCATCATGGCCTCCGTTTCGGACGCGCAGGCGCGCGACCTCGAAGACGCGGCCTTCGCCTGGGGCATGGATGCGATCATCGAGGTCCATGACGAAGCCGAACTCGATCGCGCGCTGGCGCTGAAAAGCCCGCTCATCGGCGTCAACAACCGCAATCTCCGCACATTCGAAGTCACGCTTGCGACGACCGAGAGGCTGGCGCCACGCGTTCCGAAAGAGCGCCTCATCATCGGCGAGAGCGGCATCTTCACGCCTGAAGATCTCGCACGCCTCGCGCGTTCGGACGTCTACGCCTATCTCGTCGGCGAAAGCCTGATGCGGCAGGCAGATGTCGAAGCCGCGACGCGCACGCTGCTGCAGAAATAGTTTCGACCGTTCGCGTTCACGTTACGCCGCCACTTTTCGTCGCCATGGCATCAAGAGGTATCGACCCATGACCGTCCTCAAGCTGAACAAATGGAACATCTCCATCGGAGACGGCCAGCCGCTCGTCGTCATCGCGGGATTGAACGTCCTTGAGGATCAGAAGCTCGCGTTCGATGTCGCGCGGCACCTGCAGGCGGTGACGTCCGAGCTTGGCCTGCCCTTCATTTTCAAGGCGAGCTTCGACAAAGCGAACCGCTCCTCGATCAAGAGCTATCGCGGGCCGGGCCTCGAAAAGGGCCTCGAAATGCTCGCCGCCGTGAAGGCCGAGTTCAAGGTTCCCATCGCGACCGATATTCACGAAGTCCATCAGGCCGAACCCGTCGCCGCGGTGGCCGACATCGTGCAGATCCCGGCCTTTCTTTGCCGCCAGACGGACCTCGTGGTGGCTGCCGCGCGTGCAACGCATAAGGCGGGCGGCCTTCTCCATGTGAAGAAGGCGCAGTTCCTCGCCCCCTGGGATTGCAAGAACATCGTTTCGAAGATCAAGGAAGCGGCGGGCGGCGCGGACTTCACGATGCTCTGTGAACGCGGCACGTCCTTCGGCTACAACAACCTCATCGTCGACATGCTCGCCTTTGACGAAATGAAGAAGCTCGGCGTTCCGGTAACGATCGACGCGACGCATGCGGTGCAGCTTCCCGGGGCCGATCCGCGCACGGGCGGCGCCTCGACGGGCGGTCGCCGCGAAGGCGTTTCGGTCATCGCGAAGGCGGCAGTGGCCGCGGGCGCCGATGGCGTCTTCCTCGAGTTCCATCCCGATCCCGACAAGGCGCTTTGTGATCCTCTGAGCTGTCTGCCGCTCGACGGTGCGGCGAAGCTGTTGGCGACCCTCAAGGCAATCAAGGCGGTCGTCGCCTGACAGCTGAACGCGCAAAGCGGGCGCAAAGATCGGAGCTTGGAATGACGGGCAAAAAACTCACCCATCTCGACGCCAAGGGCCGCGCCAGCATGGTCGACGTGTCGGCCAAGAAGGTGACAGCGCGCAGCGCGACGGCGAAGGGCCGCATCGTGATGGAGCCTGAAACGCTCGCGCTCATCACCGGCGGCGGGCTCACCAAGGGTAACGCACTCGAAGTCGCGCGGCTCGCGGGCATCATGGCGGCGAAGAAGACATCGGACCTCATTCCCCTCTGCCACCCGCTCGCGATCTCGAAAGTCTCGGTCGACTTCAAGCCCGATGCGAAGAAGAACAGCATCGAGGTCGAAGCAACGGTGAAGCTATCGGGCCAAACGGGCGTCGAGATGGAGGCGTTGACGGCTGTGAGCGTTGCCTGCCTCACGATCTACGACATGGCGAAGGCCGTGGACCGCTCGATGCGGATCGAGGATATCCGGCTGACGCACAAGGCGGGCGGCAAATCCGGCATCTTTAAGGCGAAGTAAATGGCGCAAGCCCTGATCCCCGTCGCGGAAGCCCGCGCGCGCATTCTGGCCATGCTGACGCCCACGGCGGCGGAGCCGGTGATGCTTGCCAACGCGGCTGGCCGTGTCCTCGCGGAAGATGTCGTCGCGCGGCGTACCCAGCCGCCTGCCGATCTCTCGGCCATGGACGGCTACGCTGTGCGCGCCGCCGATGTGGCGAGCGTGCCGGCGCGGCTCCGTGTCGTGGGCGAAGCGCCTGCAGGCGGCGCCTATGGCGGCACCCTCGGCGAAGGCGAGGCGGTGCGCATCTTCACCGGCGCGCCCGTGCCGCAGGGCGCCGACGCCATCGTCATTCAGGAGGATACCGAGCGCTATGGCGATATCGTCATCGCGCGCGAAAGCGCCGTACCCGGACGGAATATCCGCCGCGCGGGCCTCGACTTCAAGGAAGGTGTGACCGGACTCGTCTCCGGGCGGAAGCTCTCGCCTGCCGACATTGCCTTTGCCGCCGCGATGAACCATCCGAGCCTCTTTCTGCATCGACGCCCACGCGTCGCCTTTTTCTCGACAGGCGACGAGCTGGTGCGGCCGGGCATGCCCATCGGCCCCAACCAGATCGTCTCGTCCAATAATGACGGGCTCGCGGCGCTCATCGTGGAAGCGGGCGGCGTTCCCCTCGATCTCGGCATTGCGCCCGACCGGCGCGAGACGATCCGCGCGACCGCCCGCAAGGCCATCGGCGCCGACATGCTCGTGACGCTCGGCGGCGCATCTGTCGGCGATCACGATCTCGTGCAATCGGCCCTCGCGGAAGACGGACTCGACATCGACTTCTGGCGCATCGCCATGCGCCCCGGTAAACCGCTGATGTTCGGGCGCTACCGCAACATTCCCATGCTGGGCCTGCCGGGCAATCCCGTTTCAGCGCAAGTCTGCGCCCTGCTCTTCCTGGTGCCCGCGCTGACGAAGCTTCAGGGCGGCGAGGCAACCGCACCACACACGACGCTCGCCCGTCTCGGTGCGCCCCTCGCGGAGAACGACCGTCGCGAAGACTATCTGCGCGCCAGCATCGACCATGTGCCCGGCGAGATTCCCGTCGCAACGCCCTTTCCGAAGCAGGACAGCTCCATGCTCTCGCTGCTCTCCGCGGCCGATTGCCTGATCGTGCGCCCGCCTCACGCGCCCGCGGCCGAAGTGGGCGAGATGGTGAGCGTTATTCCCCTCCGCCAGCACTGAAGTTGTCATTGACAACATCGCGGTCAAAAAGTAACCTGCATGTTGTCATTGTCAACATTAGGCCTCAGCTTGACCTATCACCATGGAAACCTGCGCAACGCGCTGCTTGATCGCGCCGCCGCGGTGATCGCGGAGCAAGGCATTGAAAGCCTGAGCCTGCGCGCCCTGGCCCGCGATCTCGGGGTCTCCCACGCCGCGCCGTCGCGCCACTTCACCGACAAGGCGGACCTCTTGCGTGCGCTCGCCACCGAAGGCAGCAACAAGTTCATCACCTATGTCTTCGCGGCGGCGGAGGCAGCGGGCGACAACCCGTTGGAACGCTACGCGGCGATGGGCAAGGCCTATATCCGCTTCAGCCTGGAATATCCCGCCTATTACCGGGCGATCACTCATCCCGACGTCGCCGCGCATGCCGACGACGAACTCAAGGCCAGCGAGAAGCGCCGTGCGATCATCATCGACGATGCAGCACGCGCCGCACAGGCGGCAGGCTGGCTCCCGGACGAGTCTGTGGACGACATCGTGATGTTCAGCATCGCCACCGTGCGAGGCATATCCGCGATGCTCGGCGATCCGCTTCACTCGCCGATCCACTCGCGACAACCGAAAATCCAGGACTACGACGCGCTGATCGAGCGCATGGTGTGCCTCATCATCGATCCGGCAGCGCCGCAAAAGAGCTCAACCCGCCCCACCGCAAAAAAGCAGTCCGGGAAAAAAGACAACGAGGGAGACCGCACATGATCCGGCACGTATTGCAGGCACTAGGTCCATGGGGACCCGTACTCTTTGGCTTCGGCTTTCTGGCGCCGCTGATCGCGACGCTGCTGAAAGACGCCGGCCTCGCGGCGCCGCTCGGCCTCACACCCATTCAGTTCGGCCTCATCCTCGGCCCGGTCCTCGGCCTTTCGGCGAAGCTGCGGGGGCGCTGGATATGAGCATCGCGGAAGCAACCAACACTCCCTATTCCCAGATGAGCGACCGCGAGCTGGCGCGTGCCGAAGCCGCCATCGCACGAAAATACATCGGCCGCTTCTCCTGGTTCATGGCCGCATGGGGCCTCAGCAACCTTGCCTGCTGGCTCGCGCTCTGGCCACTGATGCTGAGCGGCATCCTTCCGGTCTGGGTGGCCTTTCCGATTGCCACCATAAATGTGATCCTCTGCTATCTGCCTTCGCATGAAGCTCAGCATACGAACTTTTCAACGGGCGGCCCTGCCCTTCGCTGGTTCAACGAATTCATCGGCTATGTTTCGACCATTCCGATGGTGCTCCCCTTCAAGATCGCCCGTCTCACGCATATGGAGCATCACAGCCACACGAACGACCCGGAGCTGGATCCCGACTACAGCGTAAAGGCGGATAGCTGGCAGCAGGCTCTCCTGACAGCCTACAAGCGCCGCCAGCCGGGCCAGCCCAACGCCTATGGCGAAACGCTGAAACGGCTCGGTGACAGCCCTGTGGTCAAGCGCGCCAGTCTCGAAGGCGCGGCGCAGGTACTCGCCTTCTGGGGCATCATCAGCGCGCTCGCATGGAGCGGCTATGCGCTGGAGGCCGCAGCCCTCTGGTGGCTGCCGCGCTACCTCGGCACCTTCTATATTTCGCTCTATCTGAGTTGGGCGCCCCATTTTCCGGCGCCGGAGCAAGGGCGCTACCGCAACACGCGCCATTTCACCCACCCGCTCGGCAACATCCTCGCGCTCGGCATGGAGGACCACATCGTCCACCACCTCCACCCCGCGATTCCGCTCGACCTGAACGCGGCGGCTTATCGGGAAATGAAGCCCATTCTCGATGCACGCGGCTGCCGCGATGAGAGGTTCTAAAAGTGGAAGGCCCCTCCCCTGGGGCCTTTTATTTTTATCCACAGAGCCTTGACGCGAGACGGGAACCAAACTAGAACAAGTGCCGAGGTTTATGGTTTGTTCCATATTTGGGGCCCGAAAGCATGCTCACACGCAAACAGCACGAACTCCTGATGTTCATTCACGAGCGCATCAAGGAGGGAGGCGTGTCTCCGAGCTTCGACGAGATGAAGGATGCGCTCGACCTGCGCTCCAAGTCCGGCATTCATCGCCTCATCACGGCGCTTGAGGAGCGGGGCTTCATCCGCCGCCTCGCCCACCGCGCCCGTGCTCTGGAAATCGTGAAGCTGCCCGAATCCGCTTCGCCGAGCCTCTCCGTCTCACGCAACAAGGGCTTCTCGCCCAGCGTGATCGAAGGCAGCCGCGGCAAGCCCCTGAGCCGGGATTTGCAACCCGCGCAGCAGTCCGAAAACACGATCACCCTGTCCGTGATGGGCCGCATCGCCGCCGGCACCCCGATCGAAGCGCTGCAGGAGGAGAGCCATCAGGTCGCCGTGCCCCTGACGCTGCTCGGCTCCGGCGAGCATTACGCGCTCGAGGTCAAAGGCGACTCCATGATCGACGCGGGCATTCTCGACGGCGACACGGTACTCATTCAGCGCTGCGATACCGCCAATAGCGGCGAGATCGTCGTGGCGCTTGTCGACGGCATGGAAGCAACGTTGAAGCGCCTGCGCCGCAAAGGCGATTCCATCGCCCTCGAAGCCGCGAACCCCGCCTATGAAACGCGCATCTTCGGGCCGGATCGTGTGAAGGTTCAGGGCAAGCTCGTCGGGCTTCTGCGCCGCTACTGATCGCCTGCACGGTCGTCGCGCGGCGATTTTGCCGTGAATTGGCGCTGCACCCATGGACGGCGGCCCCGCGTCTCGCGCGAGGTCTCCATTCTCATCTCTCCATCATCTCCGTAGTAGATCGCAATCGCGCCGCTCCTCCAGAGGTCGAAGCGATCGACGACCAGCTGCGCATGACACCTCGCGCGAATGCGGCGCGATATGGGCACCGTCGCGATGACGATATCGGCCCTGGCGCAATCGTCGGCCAGAGCTTCCAACCCTTC
>DAIEIL010000202.1 GCA_027352645.1 Rhodobiaceae bacterium
GATCAGCGCGACGACGAGGCCGAGCAGGCCGAAGACGTAAAGCGTGGCGAAGACGACGGGATAGTCGCGATTGACGATCGACTCGTAGAAGAGAAGGCCAAGCCCGTCGAGCGAGAAGATCGTTTCGATGAGAATGGAGCCCGAGAAAAACGCGCCGATAAAGGCGCCGGGAAAGCCCGCGATGACGATAAGCATGGCATTGCGGAAGACGTGACCATAAAGCACCTGCTGCTCGGTCAAGCCCTTGGCGCGCGCCGTCGTCACATATTGCTTGCGGATCTCGTCGAGGAAGGAATTTTTGGTCAGCAGCGTAGAGGTCGCGAAGCCGCCAATCGTCATGGCCGTGATTGGCAGAACAATGTGCCAGAGATAGTCGAGAACCTTTCCGGCGAGCGACAGTCCCGACCAGTTGTCGGAGGTAAGACCGCGCAATGGAAAGATCGACCAGTAGGAACCGCCCGCGAAAAGCACGATCAGGAAGATCGCGAAGAGAAAACCCGGAATAGCGTAGCCGACAATGATGACGCCGCTCGTCCAGAGGTCGAAGCGCGATCCGTCTTCCACCGCCTTCTTGATGCCGAGCGGAATGGAGATCAGGTAAGTCAGCAGCGTCGTCCAGAGGCCGAGCGAAATCGACACCGGCATTTTTTCAAGAATGAGGTCGAGGACGCCCGTGTCGCGGAAATAGCTCTTGCCGAAGTGGAAGCGCGAATAATCCCAGATCATCTTGCCGAAGCGCTGATACCAGGGTTTGTCGAAGCCGAATTGCACTTCGAGCTGCTTGATGAATTCCGGGTCGAGACCGCGCGCGCCGCGATATTTGCTGTTGAGCGCCGCGTCCGCCGCACCGCCCGCGCCTTGCGCGAAGTCGCTTCCCGTGCCGCCGATGCGCGCCGTGGCCGAGACATCGGTGCCCGAAAGCTGCGCGATGATGCGCTCGATGGGTCCGCCCGGCGCGAATTGCACGATGACGAAGCTGATGAACATGATGCCGAGAATCGTCGGGATCATCAGCAGTAAGCGCCGTGCGATGTAAGCCGCCATGTCTAACCCTCGATCCCGAGCTTCTTTGCCTTGGCCGCGTCGAACCACCAGCAGCGTTCGACGCCGCGATCATATTTCGGCAGCACCGCCGGTCGGGCGAAGATATCCCAGTAAGCAAGCGCATAGCTCGCCTTGTACCATTGCGGAATCCAGTATTGCCCGGCGCGCAGCACGCGGTCGAGGGCACGGGCGGCAACAATTTGGTCGGCGCGGGTCGGCGCGGCGATGACCTTTTCGATCAATGCGTCGATAGCCGGATTTTCGATGCCTGAGAGATTGCGGCTGCCGTCGGTCTTCGCAAATTCCGCACCCCAGTAGCTCCGCATCTCGATGCCGGGCGTGAGGCCCAGCGAATAGCGCTGCACGGTCAGATCGAAGTCATATGACTTGATCCGCTTCTGGAACTGCGCCGAGTCGACGAGGCGAGATTGCGCCGCGATGCCAAGAAGTTTCAGGTTCTTGATATAGGGGCCTTCAATGCGCTGAAGGATCGGATCGTCGCCAAGGAACTCGACGGTCAGCGCCTCGCCTTTGGCATTTTTCCGGGCGCCGTCGGTGATCTTCCATCCTGCCTGTTCGAGAAGTTCCGACGCGCGTCGCAGAAGCTTGCGATCCTGACCGCTGCCGTCGGTAAGCGGTGGCGCATAGGCGGGCCCGAAGACGGACTCGGGCAGCTTTGCCCGCCAGGGTTCGAGCAGCTTCAGCTCTTCCGGTGACGGCAGGCCTTCGGCGCGCATCGGCGAATTCTCGAAGAAGCTCACCGTCCGCCGATAAAGGCCGTAGAAGAGATTCTTGTTCGTCCATTCGAAGTCGAAGGCGATGGTCAGCGCCTCGCGCACGCGCGGATCGGCGAATTTCTCGCGCCGCGTGTTGATGAACCAACCCTGCGCGCCGGAGGGCGTGTGGTCCGGCAGCGTTTCGAGCTTCACGCGGCCATCCTTCACCGCCGGGAAATCATATTGCGTCGCCCATGTCTTCGACGTGAATTCCTCGCGAAACCTGTATTGCCCGGAGGCAAAGGCCTCGAAGGCGGCAGTGCGGTCGCGATAGAAGTCGAAGCGGAGCTTGTCGAAATTCCACTGGCCCACATTCACATTGAGATCGCGCGCCCAATAGTCGGCCACGCGTTCATAGGTGATGAAGTTGCCCGCTTTGAAAGCGCCGATCTGGTAAGGACCGCTTCCGAGAGGCGGCACAAGCGTCGTCTCGTCGAAGGCGTGGGCCGTGTACCAGGCCTTGGAAAAGATCGGCAATCCGCCCGCGATGTAGATCGCGAGGTCGCGCGTCTGGTTGCCGGTAAAGACGATGGAGAGCGTCGCGGCGTCGAGTGCCTTCGCTTCTTTCATCTCGCGCAGATTGAGCGCGATGAGCGGATGGCCTTTCGCCTTCAGCAGATTGAACGAGAAGGCCGCATCCTCGGCGGTGAGCCTCGAGCCGTCGTGAAAACGCGCGGCCTCGCGCATGTGAAAGAGAAGCCGGTTGCCCTTGTCGCGGATTTCGACGCTCTCGGCGGCGAGGCTATAGACCGCGTCTTCTTCGTCATAGGCGCGCGTCATCAGCGTGTCGAAAACATATTCGAGGCCGGGCGGCGCATCGCCCTTGAGGATGAAGCCGTTGAGCGTGTCGAAGCTGAGCAGCGAAGCGTTATAGGCGCCGTTCGACGGCGTCTGCGAAAGCGTGCCCCCCTTGGGAGCATCCGGGGCCACATAGTCGAAATGCGTGAAGCCCGGCTGATATTTGAGATTGCCGAAGATCGACAGTCCGTGAAGCCGCCCCGTGTCGGCGCCGGCGGTCTGCGCGCGCAAGGGCGCGGGCAGCAGGCTCAGGCCGAGGCTCGCGCCCATCAGGCCGAGCACGTTGCGGCGCGGAAGGTCGAACTTCGATGTCATGGCTTCGCAGGCGCGCTCTGGGCAGGCGCCTTCTGGCCGCTCGCGTCATACCACCAGATATCGGGGAAGCCGATCGAGAAATCCGGCATCTTCCCGGGATGCGTCAGTCGCGACCAATAGGCGACGCGAGCGAAAGGCGAATACCATTGCGGCACGACGTAATGGCGCCAGAGAAGCACGCGGTCCAGCGCATGGGTCGCGGCTACGAGCTCCTCACGGCTCTTCGCGAAGATCACGCGGTCGATGAGCTTCTCGACGACCGGATCGCAAATGCCGATGACGTTCCTGCTTCCCACGCGCTTGGCGGCATCGCAGCCCCAGAATTCGCGCTGCTCGTTGCCGGGCGAGAGCGATTGGCCAAAGCTTTCCACCACGATATCGAAATCGCGATTGTCGAGGCGGTTCTGATATTGCGCCGTGTCGACGCTGCGCAGCGTCACCTTGATGCCGAGCCTGTCGAGCGACTGCTTGTAGGGCGCGACGACGCGCTCGAATTGCGGGTCCGCCAGCAGGAATTCGACGGCGAGCGGCTTGCCGTCCTTCATGCGCGTGCCGTTGACGATCTTCCAGCCGGCAGCGTCCAGAAGTTCAGCGGCGCGGCGCAGATTGGCGCGATTGTTGCCGCTGCCATCCGTCTTTGGATTGCTGTAGGGCGTCGTGAAAAGTTCTGGCGGAAGCTCCTTCTCGAAGGTCTTCAGCATTTCGAGTTCGAGGCCTTGAGGTACGCCGCGCGACGCGAGTTCGGAATTGGCGAAATAGCTGTCCGTGCGCGCATATTGCCCGGAGAAGATATTCTTGTTCTGCCACTCGAAATCGAACGCCCAGTTGAAAGCCTCGCGGACGCGCTCGTCCTGAAATATCTCGCGGCGGAGATTGAAGGCAAAGCCCTGCATGCCGGAGGGGTTGCGCATCCTGATCTCTTCGCGCTTCACGCGTCCGTCGCGCACGGCGGGGAAGTCGTAGCCCGTGGCCCAGTTCTTCGCGCTGGTTTCGATGCGCAGATCCACCTGATCCGCCTTGAACGCTTGAAAGGCGACGATGGGATCGCCGTAATAGTCGAAGCGCAGCCGGTCGAAATTGTTGGTGCCGCGTTTGACGGGCAGATCCTTCGCCCAATAATCCTTCACCCGCTCGTAGAGAATGGTGCGGCCCGGCACGACCTGCGCAATGCGATAAGGTCCGCTGCCGATCGGCGCTTCGAGGGTTGTCTGCGAAATGTCGCGCGGGCGCCCCTTGGCGTCCTTGCCCATCCAGTAGTGTTTGGGCAGCACGGGTAACTGCCCCGTGATCTGCGGCAGCTCGCGATTGCCTTTGACGGAAAAGACAAAGCGCACACCGTCCGCGCCGATCTTCTCGGCTTTCTCGATGTTGCGGTAATAGGCGGCGTAGAAGGGGTGGAGCTTCTTCAGCGTCTCGAAGGTCCAGATGACGTCTTCGGGCGTGATGGGCGTGCCGTCCTGAAAGCGCGCTTCCTTGCGCAGCTTGAAGGTGACGGATGAAAAATCGTCCGGATAGGAAATCGTCTCCGCGATGAGCCCGTATTCCGCGCCCGGCTCGTCCATGCTCGGTTCGAGCAGCGTGTCGTAGATGAGGTTGATACCGGCGCCGACCTCGCCCTTGACAATATAGGCGTTGAGACTGTCGAAAGTGCCGATGGCCGCGTAGCGCAGTTCGCCGCCCTTGGGTGCATCCGGGTTCACATAGTCGAAATGCTTGAAGCCGGGGCCGTATTTGAGGTCGCCGAAGAGCGAGGCGCCGTACCGCTCGGCATCGGCGGCGCGTGCGGCTGAGGGCAAGTTCAAAGTACCGGCGGCCGAAAGAGTGAGCGCCAGTGCGAACACGGCCTTGCTGAACGTCATTTCCCCTCCGAAGTCGCATATGCGGCGGCGATCGTTCCGCGCCGCAATGCCTCGAGACTTGTCAGACATTGTGGCCATTTTTTGAGACTAGCGCGAGCCTTGCCGCGATGGCGGATGAAATCTGCGCAAGAAAAAGCGCCCGGAATTTCTTCCGGGCGCTTTGTTCCGGTCCGGCAAGCCGGACGATTACTTCTTCGGCGCAGCCTCTGCGGGCTTTGCCGCGGCAGCGGGAGCAGCAGCCGGCGCGGCCTCGGCTGCCGGGAGCGGCAGGTTCGAGCCCAGCGTGTTCAGATAGACGAGCAGGTCGGCGCGCTGCTGCGGGTTCTTGATGCCGGCAAACGACATCGCCGTGCCGGAGACATAGCCGCGCGGATCCTTCACGAAGTGGAAGAGTTCTTCGAGGGTCCACTTGCCGCCCTTCTTCTTCATCGCGTCCGAGTAACCGAAACCAGCCGCGCTGGCGACCGGACGACCGAGCACGCCATAAAGATCGGGGCCGATCTTGGCGCCGGCGCCTTCCTGAAGGTTGTGGCAGGCCTGGCACTTCTTCGACTGGGCTTCGCCCTTGGCCTTGTCGGCCTTGGCGAGCAGGACGGGGAGGGGCTCCTCGGCGGGCGCGGCTTCCGCCGCCGCACCGGCTTCACCGCCGGCGGCGGCAACGCCCTCGACGACGAAGGCCTGCGGATTGGCGGGCTCCACTTTATAGATGTAGTCGGCGAGGTTTTTCACGCCGAGCACGACGAGCACAGAAAACAGCACTGCGCCTGCGATTTTGTTGAGTTCAAAACTATCCATCGGCTCTCGCTCCGCCCGGCTCGTTTACGGAATGTCTATTCACGAAGTCGGGGCGCAGAGGTCTGGAAAACCGCCCGTAGTGGCGCGCCCACCCTTGCCCTACCCCGCAATTGGCGCGGAGATTAGCCGCTTCCGCGTCTGCGCCGCAAGCCGTATAAGTTCTCGCATTCGCAAGGCCCCCGGCGGGCTCCGTCCCTCGGGAAGGAAGCGGCGAAACGGGCCCAAACTGCGGCGTTCCGTCGCATCTGGCCCGTCGATGTCGCCAGACGGGGCCGCCAGACGGGGCCAGCCAGACCCTGGACCGCCACCTGAGCAGAGGCTTTTCATGTCCGCCGAGCCGATTATCGTTATTCCTGCCCGCATGGCCTCGACAAGGCTTCCGGGCAAGCCGCTGGCCGATATCGCCGGTGAGCCCATGATCGTTCAGGTCTGGCGCCGGGCCTGCGAGGCTTGCCTGGGCCGGGTGGTCGTCGCCGCCGCGGAGCGCGAGATCGCCGAGGCGGTCGTCGCTGCTGGCGGCGAGGCGGTGCTGACCGATCCCGACCTTCCTTCCGGCTCCGATCGCATCTGGCAGGCGTTGAAGGGCGTCGACCCGGAGGGCCGACATGAGGTCATTCTCAACGTGCAGGGCGACCTCCCGACGCTCGATCCCCATCTCGTCCGCCGCGCCGCCGAGGCGCTGGTGAAGACCGGCGCCGACATTTCGACGCTGGCCTGCGAGATCAAGGTCGAAGAGGAACGCACCAATCCCAATGTCGTGAAGGCGGTGATCGCGCTGCCCGACGGCGAGCGCTCGGGCCGTGCACTTTATTTCACGCGGGCGACTGCGCCATATGGCGACGGGCCGCATTACCACCACATCGGACTTTACGGCTATTCCCGCGCGGCGCTTGCGCGTTTCGTTTCGCTCGCGCCGTCGCCGCTGGAGCGGCGCGAAAAGCTCGAGCAGCTCCGCGCGCTGGAAGCTGGAATGTCCATAGAAGTGGCGCTCGTTGACACCGTTCCCCTCGGTGTCGATACTCCCGCCGACCTCGAAAAGGCGCGTGCAGCCCTTGGCCACAGCGCCGCCGTATGAAAGACGCCATGAGCTCTTCTCCCGTAAGCCCCGAAAACACCATCGCCTTTCAGGGCGAGCCCGGCGCCAATTCGCATATTGCCTGCCATGAAGCCTTCCCCGACATGGTGGAGCTTCCCTGCGCGACGTTCGAGGATGTCTTTTCCGCCATCGACGAGGGCAAGGCGCGTCTCGCCATGCTGCCGATCGAGAATTCGGTCGCGGGCCGCGTCGCGGATATTCATCACCTGCTGCCCGATTCTTCGCTCTATATCGTTGGCGAACATTTCCTGCGCGTGCGCCATCAGCTTCTCGGCGTCAAGGGCGCGTCGCTCGGCGATCTGAAGACGATCCAGAGCCATGTCATGGCGCTCGGTCAGTGCCGCAAGGTGATCCGCGAGCTGGGGCTCACGCCCGTTGTCGCCGCGGACACGGCGGGTTCGGCGCGCGAAATCGCCAATGCCGGAGACAAGAGCCGCGCCGCCATCGCTTCCGAGCTTGCCGCCGGCATCTATGACCTCGACGTTCTCAAGCGGGATATCGAGGACGCCGCGCATAACACGACGCGCTTCCTCATCATGGCGAAGGAACCGAACGACGCCGAGCCCGAGGAAGGGCCGGTGATCACCAGCTTCATTTTCCGTGTACGGAACGTACCCGCCGCGCTCTACAAGGCGCTGGGCGGTTTTGCGACGAACGGCGTCAACATGACGAAGCTCGAGAGCTATCAGCTCGAAGGCACGTTCAGCGCGAGCCAGTTCTATGCCGACATCGAGGGGCATCCCGCCTCGCGCAATGTCCGTCTGGCGCTGGAGGAGCTTGAGTTCTTCACCACCGAGCTGAAGATCCTCGGCATCTACAAATCGCATCCCTATCGACGCGAACTGGCCGCCGCCGGCCGCTGAATTTCGATTGTCTCCATACAAATTGTCTCCGTACAAAACTTTGTACGGGCGACACTTTTTCGTGTTGAGCGCGGCATGTTAGCCTTCGCGCCACGGGCCTGCGTCGCGTGCGCGCGGACCGCTTGGAGGTTTATATGAAAAAAGTGATTTCAATCGCGGCAGTGGCGATGCTTCTGCCTGTCTCGGCTATTGCCGCCCCGCCGCAAATGGCGCCCGGTCTTTGGGAGCGCACCATGACGCTGGGGACCAATACATTTACCGACAAGGAATGCTTCTCGCCGGAGGACGTCAAGCAGTCCGCCGAGGAAATGCTGCGTCCCGAAGGCGAGGATCAGACGAACTGCAAGACATCGGGTACGTGGGACGGCAACGTCTTTCGCTTCAAGAGCGAATGCGCGATGCCGGAGCAGGGCGGCTCGATGACGACGACCGGCACCATGACGTTCGAGAGTTCGAGCCACATGGTGCAGGAGGCAAAGACGACGACCTCGGTCGATGGAGCGTCGCAGATCATGACCATGAAGGTCGATCACAAGCGGATCGGCGACTGCCCGAAATAGCAGCCGCCGGATTTCCGCTTCAGGCCTTCTCTTCGGCGAAGGCTTTGACCAGCTGATGCGCGATGGCGAAGGGCGGCGGGAGCCAGAAGCTTCCATCGCCCTTGCCCGCCAGCGCGGCCTGAATTTCCGCCCGGGTGAACCAGCGGCCCGCCGAAAGCTCGATCCCGTCGATCTTGAACTCATCCGTATCGGCCACCGCATGGCAGCCGATCATCAGCGACGAGGGATAGGGCCAGGGCTGCGTCGAGTGATAGGTGACGTGGGAAACCTTGAGCCCCGCTTCCTCGTGAAGCTCGCGGGCCACAGCTTCCTCGATCGATTCGCCCGGCTCGATGAAGCCCGCCAGCGCCGAATGCATGCCCTTCGGCCAGATCTTCTGACGGCCGAGGAAGCAGGAATCCTTGTAGGTCGCCAGCATGATGGCGACGGGGTCCGTGCGCGGGAAATGCTCGGCCTTGCAGGAAGGGCACTGCCGCTTGTAGCCCGCTTCCATGATTTCGCTTGCCGTGCCGCAGACCGAGCAGAAACCGTGGCGCAGGTGCCAGTCGATCATGCTCTTCGCCTGGGCGAGGATCGCAAGCTCGGTCGGCGTGATGTCGCCCGACATGGCAAGGCCGCGCAGCTCCTCGAAAGCGCCGAGGCCCTTGAGCGCGGGATGGTTCTCCGCGTCCTTGAGGCCGGTGACATCGGCGGCAAAGAGCGATTTTCCGCGCCGGTTGATGCCGAGAAAGATCACCAGCGGATCGGGCCCTGCGAGTTCCTTCAGAAAGCCCATGCGGAGCCAGCCGACATCCTTGCCGTCGCCCGGCTGCGCTTCCGGCAGGATGAAGGGCTCAAGCTTGCGGAAGGGTACGAAAAGGCTCTGCGGATCGGCCATCTGCTCGGCGATCCATGCCTTGTCGGTCCGCCGGTAGCTCGCGCGGTCCAGCGGGTTATTGGCGAAGATGTTCGGATTTTCGGGAAGGCCCATAGGCAAGTCCGCTTTTTGACGTTTCTGATGGAGAATTTCGGTGGGCGGCAGGGTGGCACAGGCCGGGGGCGGGCTCAATGCCGATGCGGGCCGACGCAGCCCACGGAACCTGCGGCTTTCCGCCGGAAACGCGCACCCTTGCAATGAGGATCGATTCCCCTGATATAGTCGCCTCGGGAGGTTGGCGATGGACGAGTCCCTCGCCAACCCGGTCAGGTCCGGAAGGAAGCAGCCGTAACGAGTTCGGCTCGGGTCGTTCGTCCAGCCTCCCACCTAATTTTCCTGAAAGGCGCTCATGGACGGCAGCGAGGAAAATCCGGCGCTCTTGGCAGACGAGCCGCACCGGCCGGACCCTGCCGAGGAGCCTGGTTTCGCGCTCCTGGGCGGAGAGGCGAAGCCCGCGCGCCAGCAGGCCTCCGGCTATCAGGTCCTCGCCCGCAAATATCGCCCCTCCAGCTTCGAGGATCTCGTCGGCCAGGAAGCCATGGTCCGCACCCTCTCGAACGCTTTCGAGACGGGCCGCATCGCCCATGCCTTCATGCTCACGGGCGTTCGCGGCGTCGGCAAGACGACGACCGCCCGCATCCTCGCCCGGGCGCTGAACTACGAAAAGCCGGGCGTGACCGCGCCGACGATCCATATGGACGGTTTTGGCGTCCATTGCGAAGCGATCATGGAAAGCCGCCATGTCGACGTGATGGAAATGGACGCGGCCTCCCGCACCGGCATCGATGACATCCGCGAGATCATCGAAAGCGTGCGCTACCTGCCGGTTTCGGCGCGCTACAAGGTCTACATCATCGACGAGGTCCACATGCTCTCGAAGGCCGCCTTCAACGGCCTTCTGAAGACGCTCGAGGAGCCGCCGGCGCATGTGAAGTTCATTTTCGCGACGACCGAAATCCGCAAAGTGCCGGTGACGGTCCTTTCGCGCTGCCAGCGGTTCGACCTGCGCCGCCTCTCCGTCGAGGAACTGTCCGGGCTTCTCGGGCGCATCTCGAAGAAAGAGAATGTCGAGGTCGAGGAAGCGGCGCTGAAGCTCATCGCGCGTGCCGCCGACGGCTCCGCGCGCGATTCGCTCTCCCTGCTCGACCGCGCCATCGCGCATGGCAGCCAGATGGGCGAGGCATTCATTCGCGAGTCGGAAGTCCGCGACATGCTGGGCCTTGCCGACCGCGCGCGCATTTTCGATCTCTTCGACTTCGTGATGAAGGGTGATGTCGCGGGCGCGCTGAACGAGCTTCGCGCCCAATATGATGTCGGTGCCGACCCCGCCGTCGTGCTTTCCGATCTCGCCGATCTTGTCCATTGGCTGACGCGGTTGAAACTCGTGCAGGGCGCGGCAGACGATCTCGCCATGTCGGAGACGGAGCGCCAGCGCGGTCAGGACATGGCGGCGCGGCTTCCCATCCGGGTTCTTTCGCGCACATGGCAGATGTTGCTCAAGGGGCTCTCGGAAGTGCAGGGCGCGACGCGTCCCATCGCTGCGGCTGAGATGGTGCTGGTGCGCATTGCCTATGTCGCCGACCTGCCGGGACCGGAAGAACTCATCGAGCAGTTGAAGGGTGGCGGCGCCCTCTCGCGGCCCGCGCCGGGCGCTGCGCCCTCGGGCGGTGGTGGCGGTGGCGAACGCGCGCAATTGCGCTCCGTCGCTGGCGGCCAGGCACAGCAGAGTCCGCAGCAATCCTATGAGCCTGCGCCCGCCGTTGCGACGCAGGGCCCGACGCTCAAGCGCTTCGAGGATGTGATCGCGCTGCTGGCTGAGAAGCGCGACATCAAGCTCAAGCATGCGCTGGAAACCGGCGTGCGCCTCGTGCGCTTCGAGCAGGGGCGCATCGAGATACGCCTTCTCGAAGGCGCGCCGGGCAGCCTCGCCACAGAACTTTCCGAACGCCTGAAGCGCTGGACCGGCGCGCTCTGGGTCGTCTCGCTCTCGCGCGAGGAAGGCGCCCCGACGCTGAAGGAGCAGGCGACGACGCGCGAGCAGAAGCTGAAGGACGATGCCCGCGCCGATCCGCTAGTCAAGGCGGCGCTTGCCGCTTTCCCCGGCGCCGAGATCGTCAATGTGCGCGACCTGCGTGCCGACGAGCTTCCGGTCATGCCGCTCGCGGCGAGCGGCGAGGTCGTGCCCGCCAGCGCCGACGAGCTTGGCTCGGAAGAGTTCACTCCCGACGAATATATGGATTGAGTAGCGTGAAGAACTTCACCGACATCATGAAGCAGGCAAAGGCTCTCCAGTCGAAGATGGAGACCATGCAGGCCGAGCTCGAATCGCTGGAAGTCGAAGGCAGCTCGGGCGGCGGTCTCGTGCGCGTCACGATGGGCGGCAAGGGCGCGGTGAAAAGCGTCTCGATCGACCCGAGCCTTTTGAAGGAAGGCGAGCGCGAAATTCTCGAAGACCTGATCGTCGCGGCCTGCGCCGATGCGAAGGCCAAGGCCGACCGCGCCGCCGCCGAGAAGATGCAGGCCGTCACCGGCGGATTGCCGCTTCCGCCCGGCTTCAGCCTCTAAGCGCATGGCGGTCACCGGACCAGAAATCGAACGGCTGATCCAGCTTCTCTCGAAGCTGCCGGGTCTTGGCCCACGTTCCGCGCGCCGCGCCGTGCTCCAGCTCATCAAGAAGAAAGAGACGCTGCTCGCGCCTCTCGCCGTCGCCATGGCGGATGCGGCGGAAAAAGCCTGCGTCTGCTCCATCTGCGGCAATGTCGATACGCAGGACCCTTGCGCCATCTGCACGGACCCGACGCGCGAGCCGACGACGCTTTGCGTGGTGGAAGAAGTGGGCGACCTCTGGGCGCTCGAACGCGCGGGCGTCCATAAGGGCCGCTACCATGTGCTTGGCGGCGTTCTCTCGGCCCTTGATGGCGTCGGCCCCAACGATCTCAACATCGGCTCGCTGGCCGAGCGTGTCGCGAAGAACGGCATCAAGGAAGTGATCCTTGCGATGAACGCCACCGTCGATGGACAGACGACCGCGCATTACATCACCGATCGCCTCGAAGGCACGGGCGTCATCATCTCGCGCCTCGCGCATGGTGTGCCGGTCGGCGGCGAACTCGACTATCTCGACGATGGAACGCTTGCCGCCGCAATGAAATCGCGACGGCCGTTCTAGTCTCGCCCGATCGCCTGCGCGAAATCTGACACTGCTTTCCGGAGCACATCCGCGATCTCCGCATCCGCCGCAATCCCGCCCTCCGGCATGGCGCGGCCGAGCAGCGGAACGGCGATGGACGCCTCGGGCACAATCCGCGCCCCCATCATCGTCAGCGTTTCCGTGAGCGATGCCAGCGCATGAACCGCGCGCGGGCTCGCATTGATGATGGCGACGGGCTTTTCGTAGAACTCTCCGCTTCCGACCACCCAATCGAGCGCATTCTTCAACACGCCCGGAACGCCATGCGCATATTCCGGGCTCGAAAAGACCACGCCAGCCGCGCCCGCGAGCGCCGCGCGAAACTCGGTGAGGGCGCCCGGCGCCGCCTCACCGTCGAGATCGGGGTTGAAGTGAGGCAGGTCTCCGATGCCGTTATAAAGCGAGACCTCGACGCCTTCCGGCGCGAGCGCCGTCAGAGCGCGCAGAAGTTGCGTGTTCGAGGACGCGCCGCGCAGGCTTCCCGAAATGGCGAGAATGCGCATCGGCGATTACTCGCTCGTCAGCAGATCGCGTTCGATGCGCGGGCGCGCCGCGGCCAGCGCTTCCTGCGTCTCGGCCTCGCCGAGTTCGACGTCATGGATTTTCTCGCCACGCTTGGTGATCTGATCGGCGGAGGTGCGAATCTCGCGAATGTCCTTTTCAGCGGATTGAAAATGCTTTTCGAGATTTTCGACGCGGTCATCAAGGCGTTCCACATCCTTGAGCAGCAGCCCCACATATTTCTGGATGACGCCCGCCTGTTTCCTCATCTCGACGTCCTTCAGCACCGCGCGCACCGTGTTGAGCGTTGCCATCAGCGTTGTCGGAGAAACGATCCAGACGCGCGCCTGATAGGATTTCGTCACGACATCGGGGAAATTCGCGTGCAGTTCCGCATAGACCGCCTCGGAGGGCAGGAACATCAACGCCGATTCGGCGGTTTCGCCCGGTACGATGTATTTGCCGGAAATATCCGCGACATGCTTCAGCAGGTCGGCGCGGAACTGACGCTGCGCCACGGTGCGCTCGCCGTCATCCTTGGCATTCCGAAGCAAATGA
>DAIEIL010000027.1 GCA_027352645.1 Rhodobiaceae bacterium
GCCAAAGCTGCATGAGCCGCGCGCTTTTCTGGTCATTTCCGCCCATTACGAAGAAGAGCGTCCGACATTGACGACGGGCGCCGCGCCGGGGACGATCCACGACTTTTACGGCTTTCCGCAGGCGCTCTACCGCTTGGCTTATCCGGCCCCCGGCGCGCCGGCGCTTGCGGCGCGCGTCGCCGATCTCCTTGCAGAGCAAGGTTTCGCGCCCGCGGGCGATCCGCAGCGCGGCTTCGATCACGGCGCCTGGATGCCGCTGATCCTCATGAATCCGCATGCCAATATTCCGCTGGTGCAGCTCTCCCTTTCGCCGCATCAAAGCCCCGAATGGCATTACAAGCTCGGGCAAGCGCTGCGTCCCTTGCGCGACGAGGGCGTGATGATCATCGGCTCGGGCTCGATCACGCATAATCTGCGCGATATCACGCGTCCCGAACCCGATGCCGCCCCCGCCGAATGGGCGGCCGCCTTCACCGAATGGATTCACGCGAAGGTGGAGGACCGCGCTATCGACGAGCTTCTGCGCTATCGCGAGCTTGCGCCCAACGCCGTGCGCGCCCATCCGACGGACGAGCATTTCCTGCCCTTCTTCGTCGCGCTTGGCGCGGGTCTGCCCGATGAATCCGCGACACGGATCCACCACAGCTTCACCTATGGATCGCTTGGAATGGACGCCTACGCCTTCGGCGACCTTACCTGAGGCGTTTTCCGCCGCGCGGGGCTGTCGTCGGGCAGAATGCCCTTGAAGATCATGTCGATCTGCGCGTCGATGAGCCTTTCCGGGGCCCAGAGAAAGCCGACATGGGTGATGAGCAGCGACACCACCCCATGTCCCGCCGCCCAGATGGCTTCCGCGGTCAACTCGGCATCGCCCGGCCTGATAAGCCTGGCCTTCAGAAGCGCCCGTACCTGCTCTTCCAGAAAACCGAAGGCTAGCTGGCCCGTTGTCGGCTCCGCATCGTCGCCGGGCTCCATGCGCAGCCCGCCCTCGCGCCGGAAGCCCGGAATATCGGTCATGAAAACGAGCCTGTATTCCTCCGGACGGGCAAGCCCTGCCTCGATATAGCCGCGCATCATGGCCCGGAGCCGGTTGAGCGGCTGCATGTCGTCTGACAGACGTTCGCCCATCCGCTCGATCAATTGCGCGAAATAGCCGTCCGCAATGGCGAAGAGAACAGCCTCCTTGTCCTCGAAATGCTGGTAGATCGCCGCCTGCGTGATGCCGACATGGCGGGCAATATTGCGCATTGTGACCTGCGCAAGTCCTCCCTCGCCGAAGAGCACCCGCGCCGCGTCGATGATCTGGAGGCGCCTTTCCGCGGGCGAAAGACGCCGGCGGATGCGCCGCGACGGGGCATTGCTGGCCGCTTTCCCGGCGGACGCAACGGATTTGGCCTGTTTCCTTGGCATTTGCCTAACTAACACCGTTCGGGAGGGCTTGACCAGCCGTCGCAGCAGACTAAATAAACACTGTTCAGTATCAAGCAGGGGTTGGTCATGTCGTTTTCACGAATCGTGCTCGGGGCGGTTACCGCACTGAGTCTGGCCACGGCGCTCAGCGCCTGCGGCAAAGAGGACGACAAGACAGCGACCCCGGCGGAGAGCGGCGTTCCGGTGCTCCTCGCCACGGTCCGTTCCGCTCCGGAGAGTCAGGATGTGGTCGCCTATGGCCAGTTGCGTTCCGACAAGGAAGCAGCCCTCTCCTTCAAGATCGGCGGACTTATCAAGACGCTCAAGGTCGATACCGGCGACCGCGTGACCAAGGGCCAGCTTCTCGCCGAACTCGACCAGCGCGAAATCAATGCCGAGGCATCGCGCGCCGCCTATGCCGCCGAAAAGGCGCGGCGCGACCTCGCCCGCATAGAGCCCCTGCTCGCCAAGGGCTTCGTCAGCCAGCAAAAGGTTCAGGACGCGAAAAGCGCCTATGACATGGCGCAGGCCGACCGGCAGCGCGTTGAATTCGACCGCAGCCTCGCCAGCATCGTCGCGCCCGCCGACGGCGTCGTGCTGACGCGCCATGCCGATATCAACGAAATCGTCGCGCCCGGCGCGCCCGTTCTCACCGTGAGCCAGGGCACGGAGGGCTATATCCTCAAGGCGGGCCTCAGCGACCGCGACGTGGCCCGCCTCGCCATCGGCGACCGGGCGCGGGTGACGCTCGACGCTTTCCCGCAAAATCCGGTATCGGGCACCGTCCGGCGCCTCTCCGCGATGAGCGACGCGCGCACCGGCACATTCGAAGTCGAGATCGCGCTTGAAGGCGTGCCCTCGGGCGCCGAAAGCGGCTTCATGGGTGAGGCGCGCATCGCGCCCGCGCCGAAGTCGGCAAGCGACAACGCCCGCAAACCTCTCGCCATTCCAGCCTCGGCCATTCTCGAAGGCCATGGCTCGACGGCGACCGTCTATGTCTACGATCCCGCCAAATCCACCGTGCGCCTCGCTCGCGTTTCTGTCGGTCCCATTTCCGGCGACGAAGTCGTCGTCACGGACGGACTCTCCACAGGCGCGCAGGTCGTCAGCGCTGGCGCGCCCTATCTGCGCGATGGCGTGAAGGTGAAGGTCGTGACCGATCTCGCCGCCGAACAGCCGGTGGCGAGGCCGCGCACATGATCCTCGGCAAGATCAGCGGCTTCTTCGTCCGCAATTGGCAGTTCACGCTCGTTCTCTTTGGCCTTCTGGCCATGATGGGCGTCAATACCTTCAACAGCATTCCCCGCGCGGAAGACCCGGACTTTCCGATTCCCTATGCGGTCGTGACCGTGGTGATGCCCGGCGCCGATCCGGCCGACATGGAAAAGCTGATCGTGCGGCCCATCGAGGATGCCGTGAACGGGCTCGACGATCTCGAAAACATCGTCAGCCGTGCCGAAGACGGTGTCGCGAGCATCAGCGTTCAGTTCAACTGGTCGACGCCAGATCCCGACAAGCGCTATGACGACGTCGTGCGCGAGATCAACGCTCTGCGCAGCAGCCTGCCTGCCGGCATTCAGGTGCTTCAGGTCGACAAGTTCCGCTCCTCGCTCACCAACATGGTGCAGGTGGCGCTGGTCAGCGAGACGGCGCCCGCGCGCGAACTTGAAGACGTGGCCAAGGATCTGCGCGACGAGATAGACCGCTCGCCCGGCGTGCGCGAAACGAAGCTCTGGGGCCTGCCCGCCTCGGAAGTCCGCGTCGCGGTGAATTTCGGCAGGCTCGCCAGCCTGAAGATTCCCGTGACGGCGGTCGCCAATGCCATCGGTGCGGAAAGCAGCGACATCCCCGGCGGCCCCATCCATTCCGGCGCACGGCGCTTCAACATCAAGACGACGGGCGGCTTCAAGAGCCTCGACCAGATCCGCGACACCGTCGTCGGCGCCTATGGCGGGCGCATCGTCAAGGTCGGCGACGTGGCCGATGTCTCATGGTCCCAGGAAGAAGCGGGCCACCTTGCCTGGTACAACGGCAAGCGGGCGATTTTCATCACCGCGAACCAGAAGGAAAACCAGAACGTCTTCGCGGTGCGCAACGGCATCTACAAGGTGCTCGACAGGTTCGAGCCGCGCCTGCCCAAGGACATCGAACTCAAACGCGCCTTCGATCAGTCGGTCTCGGTGCATGAGCGCCTGAGCCATCTCTATCGCGACTTCGCCATTGCGGTCGGCCTCGTCCTCATCACGCTGTTGCCGCTTGGCCTCCGCGCCGCCGTCGTCGTCATGGTGTCGATCCCGCTCTCGCTGGCGATCGGCCTTTCCATGATGGAATTCGGCGGCTACTCGCTCAACCAGCTCTCGATCGCCGGCTTCGTTCTGGCGCTTGGCCTCCTTGTCGACGACTCCATCGTGGTGGTGGAAAACATCGAGCGTCATCTGCGGCAGGGCAAGAAGCGCCTAGAAGCCGCCGTCGCGGCGACCTCACAAATATCGGTCGCCGTCGTCGGCTGCACGGCGGCGTTGCTCTTCGCCTTCCTGCCGCTTCTTTCACTGCCCGAAGGTGCGGGAAAATTCACGCGCTCGCTGCCCGTCGCCGTCACCGTGACGATCATCGCGTCGCTCCTCGTCTCGCTGACGATCATCCCCTTCCTGTCGAGCAGGCTCCTGAGCGACAAGGCGCATCCGGATGGAAACATCTTCCTGCGCGCCGTCATGGGCGGCATTCACCGCTTCTATCGCCCGCTTCTCCATCGCGCATTGGCCAATCCGAAGACAACCGTGATCGGCGCGCTGGCCATCTGCTTCGCAAGCCTCTCGCTGATGCCTGTCATCGGGTTCAGCCTTTTCCCGGCCGCCGACAGCAGGCAGTTCCTCGTCCAGATCGAGACGCCACAGGGCACCGGGCAGGAAGAAACCAAACGCGCTCTGCTCTTTGCAGAGAACGTGCTGAAGAAGCGCCCCGAGATTCTCTGGACCATGTCCAACCTCGGCCACGCGAATCCGCAGATCTATTACAATGTGCGGTCGATGGAGACGCGCGCCAACATGGCGGAAATCTTCACCGAGATCCGCACATACGACGAAGTCAAAACGCCGCGCATGTTCGACGAACTGCGCGCCGAGTTCGCGCGCTATCCCGGCGCGCAGATCATCCTTCGCGTCTTCCAGAACGGCCCGCCCATCGAGGCGCCGGTCGCTGTGCGCATCGTCGGACCGAACCTCAAGGTGCTCAAGGAAATCGCCGCTCGGGTTTCGCAGGTCATTGAGGAGACGCCCGGCGCGCGCGACGTCTTCAATCCGATGCAGCTCGACAGGACCGACCTCAATCTCGGTATCAACACCGAGAAGGCGGCGATGATGAACGTGCCCGCCGGTCAGATCGACCGCACGGTGCGGCTTGCCATCGTCGGAGAGACGGCGGGCTGGTATCGCGAGTCGAATGGCGAGCAGTACAAGATCACCGTGCGCCTGCCGCTTGACCAGCATCACGCGCTGGATGCGCTCAGCAGGGTCTATGTGCCGACCGCCGACGGCAATTCGCTGCCGCTCGGCCTGCTCACCTCGCCGCATCTCGACTCAGGCCCGAGCCGCATCGACCGCTACAATCGCGAGCGTCTGGTGACCGTCACCGCCTACACACAGACCGGTTACAACACCGCGAAGGTTACGGCGGATATTTTCGAACGGCTGAAATCGGTGCCGATCCCGCCGGGTTACGACTTCCGCAAAGGCGGCGAAGCGGAGGCGGCGACGAAGAGTTTCAGCGGCCTTCTCACGGCCGTCCTGATCGCGATCTGCGGCATCCTCGCGGTGCTCATCCTCGAGTTCCACTCCTTCCGCGCCACACTGATCGTGGCAGGCGTGATTCCGCTCGGCATTTTCGGCGGCATCATGTCCCTGCTCGCGTCGGGCTACTCGCTCTCCTTCACAGCGGTGATCGGCTTCATCGCCCTCATCGGCATCGAGATCAAGAACTCGATCCTGCTGGTCGACTTCACCAACCAGCTGCGCAAGGCCGGAACGCCGCTTGCCGAAGCAATCGAGCAGGCGGGCGAAATCCGCTTCCTGCCGGTTCTGCTGACCTCGGCGACGGCAGTCGGCGGATTGCTGCCGCTCGCGCTCGGAGGGTCCGGCCTTTATTCGCCGCTCGCCTGGGTCATCATCGGCGGCCTGCTTTCCTCGACCTTCCTCTCCCGCCTGGTGACGCCCGCCATGTATCTGCTGCTGGCGCCCACCAATCTCGGCGATGAGAGCGAAGCGGCGACGATGGGTGTGAGCGAACAGGTCTGAAATTTCCTCAAGGCCGAATGACGATGGAAAGGGCAGCCCGCAAAGCTGCCCTTTCGCTTTTGCGTGTCCCTTTCCTTCCCAAGCTCCTGACATCATGCTGTCAGGACGAGCGCACTAGGCTCGGGGGAACTTCCGGTACGACCGAAGAGGAGAAAACCCCATGGACATGAATGTGAATATTCAGGAGAGCACGAAGACCATCGCCGACGATTTCATCGCCCTTTGCAAAGCGGGCAAGGCGGACGAAGCGGGCGACCGATACTGGGCTGACGATGTGCTGAGCGTCGAACCTTCCGGCAGCATGCCTCCGGCGCGCGGCAAAGAAGCCCTACGCAAGAAGGGCGAGTGGTGGGAGGGCGCCCACGACATCCACCGCATGGATATCGACGGGCCCTATGTGAACGGCAATCAATTCATCGTCCGTTTCACAATCGATGTGACGGAGAAGGAGAGCGGCACTCGCATGAAGATGGACGAGACCGGCCTCTACACGCTGAAGGACGGAAAGATCGCGGAGGAGCGGTTCTTCTATTCTCGCGGGTGATCCGGCGAGAAGCGTCGGACAAAGAAAAAGGGCGGCTTCCGCGAGGAAGCCGCCCTTCTCTTTGACTTGTGCAGAGATCAGTGCGCGTGACGGATCGCGCGCGCTTCCTCTTCCGTGAGCGGCTTGCGCTTCAACGGCCAGATGTATTCAAGCGCCGCGACCAGCGCCGGCAGGAGCGTCACCGCGCCGATCATGTTGACGATGAACATGAAGGTGAGGAGAAGGCCCATGTCGGCCTGGAACTTCAGAGCGGAGAAGCTCCAGGTCGAAACGCCGATGGCGAGCGTGCCGCCAGTGAACATCGTCGCCGAGCCCACGTCGTTCAGCGCCTGGAGATAGGCGTGGTACGGCGAGACGCCCATGCGCATGTAACGCTGGATGCGGTTGTACTCGTAGATACCGTAA
>DAIEIL010000007.1 GCA_027352645.1 Rhodobiaceae bacterium
CAACCATCTGCTCTCGCTGGAGCAGATCGCGGCACGGCTGCGAAAAAAGGTCCCGGCCTGAGGCCGGACAGGATCCCGGATACGACAAAGCCCCACATGCGGCGATCAGCCAGATGTGGGGCTTTATCTTTTAAGTCACGGGATGAGGCGAGGCAGATGCGGGATCACTTCAACGATCCACAGCAAACCACTGAAAATCCTCAGCCTTCCTTCTGAACCTGCGCGACCGCCTCGGCCAGAAGATCGCCCATGACGCGACGGATTTCATGGTCCGACTGCGCAACGCCGCGCTGGTCGAAATCGCCGCGCAGCTTGCGGAACACGTCCTCGTCGCCCGCTTCCTGAAGGTCCGCGACCACGATTTCCTTCGCATAGGCGTCGGCTTCCGCACCCTTCAGGCCGAAGAGTTCGGCGGCCCAGAGGCCCAGAAGCTTGTTCCGGCGCGCGGTCGCCTTGAATTTCAGCTGCGCGTCATGGGCGAACTTGTTCTCGAAAGCTTCTTCGCGCTTGTCGAAGGTAGACATGGGCTAACCGCTCCAAAGGAATGCCGGCACTACATGCGCGGCGAGGCCGAAAACGAGGCTTAGGCATAACCGCGAGCGGGCCTCAAATCAACCATCCTCATCCGCTCGATATGGATATGCGTCAAATTGGGTAAGTACCTGATTTAACGCCACAAAAATGACGCGGCAAAGACCAACGCAGTTTCATTGTATCGCCGGGGGCCATAGAGTAACTTGCGCGCGAGCCACAGGGGCGATTCCTGCTCTCCCCGCGCTTCCCGGTTTAGCGGGACCGATCAGCACTTCCGCCCCCTTGCGGGCAACCGATTGGATTTCATGACATGAGCCGCCGCAGACGCGTTTACGAAGGCAAGGCCAAGGTTTTGTACGAGGGCCCCGAGCCGGGGACTCTCATCCAGCACTTCAAGGACGACGCGACCGCCAACAACAACCAGAAGCATGCGACGATCGAGGGCAAGGGCGTCCTCAATAACCGCATTTCGGAATTTATCTTCACGAAGCTCAATGACATCGGGGTGCCGACGCACTTCATCCGATCCATCAACATGCGCGAGCAACTTATCCGCGAGGTTGAGATCATCCCCTGCGAGGTCGTGGTTCGCAATGTGGCCGCGGGCTCGCTGACCAAGCGCCTGGGCATCGAAGAAGGGACGCAGCTTCCGCGCTCGATCATCGAGTTCTATTACAAGAATGACGAGCTCGGCGACCCGATGGTCTCTGAGGAACACATCACGGCCTTTGGCTGGGCGACCCCCCAGGAGATCGACGACATGATGGCGCTGGCGCTGCGCGTCAACGATTTCATGGCCGGCCTGTTCCTGGGGATCGGCATCCGCCTCGTCGACTTCAAGGTCGAGTTTGGCCGCCTCTATGAAGGCGACATGGTGCGCGTGGTGCTGGCCGACGAGATCAGCCCGGACAGCTGCCGCCTCTGGGACATCCGCACCAACGACAAGCTCGACAAGGACCGCTTCCGCCAGGACATGGGCGGCCTCATCGAGGCTTATCAGGAAGTCGCGCGGCGGCTTGGCATCCTCTTCGAGAACGAGCCCAAGCGGCGTGGACCCACACTCGTTAAATGATGCCCCATTCGGGGTTTGCTTGAGAGAGACTTACATATGAAGGCCCGTATCAAGGTCATGTTGAAGAACGGTGTGCTGGACCCGCAGGGGAAGGCCATCGAGGGTGCGCTCGGCTCGCTCGGATTTGCGGGCGTTGCCAGCGTTCGCCAGGGCAAGCTCTTCGAGGTCGAACTCGCGGAGACGAACCCGGCCAAGGCCCGCGCCGCGCTTGAAGAAATGAGCAAGAAGCTGCTCGCCAATACCGTGATCGAGAACTACGCGATCGAACTCGACGAGAAGTAAGCATGAAATCCGCCGTCATCGTCTTTCCGGGATCGAACCGCGAGCGCGACATGCTCTACGCGCTTGAGAAGATCACCGGCGAGAAGCCCATCGCCGTCTGGCATACAGAAACGGAGCTGTCCAAGGTCGACCTCGTGGTCCTGCCCGGCGGCTTCTCCTATGGCGACTATCTGCGCACCGGCGCCATCGCGGCGCGCGCCGCGATCATGGACGATCTCCGCAAGAAGGCCGATCAGGGGGTCCATGTGCTGGGCGTCTGCAACGGCTTCCAGATCCTTTGCGAGGCCGGCCTCCTTCCCGGCATCCTCGTCCGCAACAGCCACCTCAAATTCGTCTGCCGCAATGTGAAGCTCGAAGTCGCCAACGCGAATACGGACTTCACCCGCAAATACGCGCAAGGCCAGGTCTGGCGCTGCCCGGTCGCGCATGGCGACGGCAACTACTTCACCGATGCCGAGACGCTCGCCCGCATCGAGGGTGAGAACCGCGTCGTCTTCCGCTATGCCGAGGGCACGAACCCCAACGGCTCGCTCAACGACATCGCCGGCATCATCAACGAGCGTGGCAACGTCATGGGGCTGATGCCGCATCCCGAAAATGAAATCGAGCCGCTCAATGGCGGCACTGAAGGGCGCAATCTCTTCGAAAGCGTTCTGGAGGCGGTTGCGTGATTCCCAACGACATCAAGATCACTCCCGAGCTGATCGCCGAACACGGCCTGAAGCCGGATGAATACCAGCGCATTCTGGACCTCATCGGCCGCGAACCGACGCTGACCGAGCTCGGCATCTTCTCGGCGATGTGGAACGAGCACTGCTCCTACAAATCCTCGAAGAAGTGGCTGCGTACGCTCCCCACCACCGGCCCGCGCGTCATCTGCGGCCCCGGCGAGAATGCGGGCGTCGTCGACATCGGCGACGGTCAGGCCATCATCTTCAAGATGGAAAGCCACAACCACCCCTCCTATATCGAGCCCTATCAGGGCGCGGCGACGGGCGTGGGCGGCATCCTGCGCGACGTCTTCACCATGGGCGCGCGTCCCATCGCGGCGCTGAACGCTCTTCGCTTCGGCGCGCCGGACCATCCGCGCACGCGTCATACGGTTTCGGGCGTCGTCGCAGGCGTCGGCGGCTATGGAAATTCCTTCGGCGTCCCGACCATCGGCGGCGAGGTGAATTTCGACGAGAGCTATAACGGCAACTGCCTCGTCAACGCCTTCGCAGCGGGCCTCGCGGACGCCGACAAGATCTTCTATTCGCAGGCCAAGGGCGTCGGCCTTCCCATCGTCTATCTCGGCTCCAAGACCGGCCGCGACGGCATTCACGGCGCGACCATGGCGTCCGCCGAATTCGGCGCGGACTCCGAGGAGAAGCGCCCCACCGTGCAGATCGGCGACCCCTTCTCCGAGAAGCTGCTGCTCGAAGCCTGCCTTGAACTCATGGCGTCGGGCGCCGTTATCGCCATTCAGGACATGGGCGCTGCCGGCCTCACCTGTTCCGCCGTCGAAATGGGCGCCAAGGGCGACCTCGGCGTCGAACTCGATCTCGACAAGGTGCCCTGCCGCGAAGCCGGCATGACCGCCTATGAAATGATGCTGTCGGAAAGCCAGGAGCGCATGCTCATGGTGCTCGACCCTGCGCGCGAAAAGGACGCCGAGGCGATCTTCCGCAAATGGGGCCTCGACTTCGCCGTCATCGGCAAGACGACGGACGACCTGCGCTTCCTCATCAAGCAGCACGGCCAGGTCATGGCCAATCTTCCGATCAAGGAGCTTGGCGATCAGGCTCCGGAATATGACCGGCCCTGGGTTGCGACACCGAAGCCCGCGAACCTCGCGCCTTCCGATGTGCCCGTGCCCGACGATCTCGCCGAAGTGCTGGTGAAGATCGTCGGCTCGCCCGACCAGTGCTCGCGCCGCTGGGTCTGGGAACAGTACGACCACCTCATTCAGGGCAATACGGCCATCGGACCGGGCGGCGACGCCGCCGTCATCCGCGTCGGCCATTCGGGCAAGGCGCTCGCCTTCACCCTCGATGTGAGCCCGCGTTATTGCGCCGCCGATCCCGTCGAAGGCGGCAAGCAGGCCGTTGCCGAATGCTGGCGGAACCTCACCGCCGTCGGCGCTGAGCCGCTGGCCATCACCGACAACCTCAATTTCGGCAATCCCGAAAAGCCCGACATCATGGGCCAGTTCGTCGGCTGCATTCAGGGCATCGGCGAAGCCTGCCGGGCTCTAGACTTCCCCGTCGTCTCGGGCAACGTGTCTCTCTACAACGAGACCAACGGCAAGGGCATCCTGCCGACCCCGGCCATCGGCGGCGTCGGCCTCCTGCCCGACATGTCGAAGCGCGCCACCGTCGCCTTCAAGGCGGAAGGCGAAGCGATCGTCGTCATCGGCGAAACCAGGGGCCATCTCGGCCAGAGCATCTATCTGCGCGACATTCTGGCGCGGCGCGAAGGCTCGCCCCCGCCTGTCGATCTCGCCATCGAACGCCGCAATGGCGACTTCGTGCGCAGCGAAATCCGCGCCGAAGCGCTGACCGCCGTCCACGACGTTTCCGATGGCGGCCTCTACCTCGCACTGGCCGAAATGGCCATGGCAGGCGGCATCGGCGCGAGGGTCGAAGCGCCGAAGGATATTCCGCTTCATGCCTGGGCTTTCGGCGAGGATCAGGGGCGCTATGTCGTCACCCTGCCCGAGGCGTCCGTGAAGGGCTTCCTCGAGCGCGCGGCGAAGTCCGGCGTTCCGGCCGTCCGCATCGGCGCGACCGGGGCCCGCGAATTGACACTGGACGGTTGCAATCCCATATCATTGCAGCGGCTCAAGGATGCCCATGAGGGCTGGCTGCCGGCCTATATGGCGGCGGCGCCTGCGGAAGCCCTTTGAGGCCCTGAAACCGGGAGTGTTTACGGCATGGCTATGATTGCGAGCGATATCGAACGTCTGATCAAGGAGGCGCTTCCCGACGCCTTGGTCGATATTCGCGACCTTGCAGGAGATGGCGACCATTATGCGGCCAGCGTCGTGTCGGTGGCCTTCAAGGGCAAGACGCGCGTTCAGCAGCACCAGATGGTCTACAACGCGCTGAAGGGCGGCATGGGCAACGAGCTCCATGCCCTCGCCCTGCAGACCTCCGTTCCGGAAAACTGAACAAACCCATTAGCAACCAGCGACGCTTCATGAGCGCGCGGAAGGACATCAGATGAGTGACAATCCGGTCTTCGACCGCATCCGCGAGGAAGTCGAGAACAACGACGTGGTTCTCTTCATGAAGGGCACCCCCGTTTTTCCGCAATGCGGTTTCTCCAATGCGGTCGTTCAGGTGCTGACCTATCTCAACGTCCCCTTCAAGGGCGTCAATGTGCTCGAAGATGCTGACATCCGTCAGGGCATCAAGGACTTCTCCGACTGGCCGACGATCCCGCAGCTCTACGTGAAGGGCGAATTCGTCGGCGGCTGCGACATCGTCCGCGAAATGTTCGAGCAGGGGGAACTCCGCGAGTTCCTCGCCCAGAAGGGCATCGAGACGGAAGCGGCCTGATCGGCGCTTCTTTCAGCAGAATGCAAAGGCCGCGCGAAAGCGCGGCCTTATTCGGTTATGAGCCCCGTTTCATAACCACACGTTGACGGTTACGCCTCTGCCGCCGGCAGGTCGACCTGGACGACGAGGCCACCGCCTTCCCTGTCGCCAAGCGTTATCCCACCCTTATGGTGGCGAACCACGTCGGCGACGATGGCAAGCCCGAGCCCGAAGCCGCCCGCGTCGAGGTTGCGCGCCTCATCTAGTCGATAGAAGGCCTCCAGCACCGCTTCACGCCGGGTCGCCGGAATACCCGGCCCTCGATCCTCGACCCGCACCCGGACAGTGTTGTCTTCACGCGATAAGGTGACATCCGCCTCGCCGCCATATTTGAGCGCGTTGGAAATGAGGTTCGCCAGCGCCCGTGTGAGCGCCGCCTCCCTGCCCCGGACCAGCATCGGCCCTTTCGACAAATGAAGTCTCAGCTTCGCTTCAGACGCCCCCGCCGCCGCCACTGCGCGATGCGCCACCGACGCCAGATCGACGACCTCGAAATCATCGCCCTTGCTGTCCAGCCGTGCGAGCGTCAGCGTGTCATTCATCAACGCGCTCATATCCTCGATATCGCGGATCGCGCGCTCACGCTGCTCTTCATCGCCAATGAACTCGGCGCGCAGCCTGAGTCGGGTGAGATAAGTGCCGAGATCGTGGCTGATCGCGGCCATCATCCGTGTGCGTCCTTCGACGAGATCGCGAATGCGCCCTTGCATCCGATTGAAAGCGCCGATGAGGCTCCGAACGTCGCTTGCGCCCTCTTCCCGGATCGGCGTCTGGTCGAGGCTCGTGCCGAACTGATCTACGGCAGAGGCGAGCTTCTGGATCGGCCGGATCTGCCGTTGCACCGCCCAGAGCGACGCCGCACCGACAAGGATCGTCACCACAAGAACCATGAGCGCCATGCGGAAGCCGGTGAAGCGCATCAGCACGGAACTGCGGAATTCGATCGTAAGGCTGCGCCCGTCCCTCAACTCCACGACGAGCCGCATCGGATGCATCGCCAGGAACCTTCCGCCCCGCAGGTTCACCGCGTCGGAAGACGGCCCCTCCGACACATCAACCATGGCCCGCACCTTCCGCCCACCCAAGGCGCGGAGATAACCGGCCACAAGCCGCGTCATCAAGGGCATGGAAACGGTGCCGTCGCTACCCGGCTCCATCGCGCTGACTGAGACGCGGACATATGAGGAGTTCAAAGCCGTCAGGAGCCGCGGCAGATCCACCTCGGGCGTCTTCTCCACCACTTCCACGATGGCGACGACCTGATTGGGCACTGGCAGGGGCAGACCACCGCCGATCCTGTCCTGCCATTGTGCGAAATAGATCGCGAACCCCGCCGCGACCATCACGGCGATGGCCAGGGCGACGATCAGGCAAACCCGGAGGACAAGCCCACGCATGGGTCACACCCTCTCGACCGGCATGGCGAGCATGTAGCCTGCGTTGCGCACGGTTTTTATGTAAGCCGGTTGCGCGGCATCGTCTTCGATCTTTCGACGGAGCCGCGACATGGCCACGTCGATCGACCGGTCGAATGCCTCCCAGGAGCGGCCCTTGGTTATGTCCATCAGTTGATCGCGCGAGAGCAGGCGCTGCGGGTGATGGACGAGTACTGAGAGAAGATCGAAATCGCCCGTCGAGAGCGGGAGTTCGACGCCGTCGCGGAAGAGCCTGCGCGCGCCGAGATCGAGGAGGAAATCTCCGAAGCGCATGCGTTCGCCCTCTCCGCCCGCGACGATGGCGGGCGATGTCCGCCTGAGTATCGAACGGATGCGCGCCAGAAGCTCACGCGGATTGAAGGGCTTGGCCATATAATCGTCGGCGCCGAGCTCGAGCCCGATGATTTTGTCGATGTCATCACCCTTCGCCGTCAGGATGAGAATGGGCACGTTGCTCCGCGCCCGCAGGCGGCGGCAGATCGACAGCCCATCCTCGCCCGGCAACATCAGATCGAGGATGATGAAATCGGCGGACCTTTCGTGGAGCGTGCGATCCATCTCGATGCCCGTGCGCGCGAGCCGCGCGTCGAACCCCTCTTTCATGAGAAAGGCTTTGACGAGATCGCCGACCTCCCGGTCGTCCTCGACGATGACGATGTCCGATCTATGTTCCATTGCGTTCATGGTTCTTTTTTGCGCCGAAGCTCGCGCGACCACAAGCGCCGTTACCTTTGGTTACAAAGGGTAACGCGCCGGAAATGGCCGCGAAACAGTGACCTTCCAGACTGCAAGCGTCGCAAGGGCGCTCGCCCGGCAGCCAGTGTGGAGGACCGCCATGAAATCTTTCCTGACATCCGCGACCGGCCGGAAGGCCCTTCTGACCTTTGCCGGGCTCACACTTCTGAAGACGCTCGTTGTGGTCGGCGCCGCTGGCTTCCTCCTGGAACCAACAAAGGCCGACGCCGAAGACGATATCGCCATGCTACGCGGCGCCGACGGAAACGGTGACAAGAGCGTAACCATCGACGAGGCGCGGGCGGCTTTCGAAGCGCAGTTCGGGAAGATGGACAAGAACGCCGACGGCGTGGTGAGCCGCGACGAATATGTCGATGCGCACCTCGCGGCGCTCTCCGAATACGACACCAACAATGACGGCAAAATCACCCGCGACGAGGTCCGTGCCCGGATGAAGGCGCGCGCCTCCGCCGCGCGATAACTCCTCCCAACCGATGGAAGATCACACGATGAACAGCAGATATCTTCACCTCGCCAGTGTTGCACTCGCCGCCGGGCTCGCCTTTACCTCCATCGCAGATGCTGCCTCCGCGCGCGAACGTCTCCGGCACGGCTCTGCTGTCGGGGCCCATGGCGGCTCAGCACAGTGGTCTAAAGGCGTCGAGCGCAGTTCCGGACATCGCTCGGTCGACCGCTCACATAGCGTGACGGGACCTGATGGGCGCACCGCCAGCATGAATGCCGAACACGGCTGCACGGAAGGTGCCGGCTGCAGCCGCTCCGTCGAGCGCACCGGCCCTAACGGGAATACCTACAGCCATGACAGCGCGACTACCCACAATGCCGATGGGAGCGTCTCGCACACGGCGAGCACCAGCGGTCCGCAGGGTGGCAGTGGCAGCACCACAAGCAACTTCTCCCGCACTGAGGAAGGCACAGGCTGGTCCCGCAGCAAGGAAGCAATGGCGCCCAACGGCAACTCGGCCAGCGTCAATGCCACCGGAGAGTGTCAGGCAGGGCAATGCAACCGCGAAGTGACGCGGACGACGCCGAATGGTGGCAGCACGGTCTCCCGCTGGGTGACGGTCGAGTGACGAAATCCGCGCATGCCCCTATGCGCGGTTCCCGGAGATCCCTCCCCCAAGGGTCTCCAAGAAAAAAGGCCGCGGGAAACCGCGGCCTTTTGACTTTCCGGCCTCGCGCGGCGGTTAGCTGCGCGAATAGTGTTCGACGACGAGGTGCGGTTCCATCTGCACCGGATAGGGCACATCGGCCAGACCGGGGACGCGGACGAAACGAGCCGTCAGCTTGCTGGTGTCGACTTCGAGATAGTCCGGCGTGTCGCGCTCGCCGCTCTGCACCGCTTCGAGAACGATGGCGAGCTGCTTCGACTTCTCGCGGACCTCGACGACATCGCCTTCCTTCAGGCGGTAGCTGCCGATGTTGACGCGCTTGCCGTTGACGAGCACATGGCCGTGATTGACGAGCTGGCGGGCGGCGAAAACCGTCGGCGCGAACTTCGCACGGTAGACGGCGGCATCCAGACGGCGCTCGAGCAGGCCGATCAGAAGGGCGCCCGTGTCGCCGCGAAGGCGCGAGGCTTCGACATAGATGCCGTGGAACTGTTTCTCGGAAATGTTGCCGTAGTAACCCTTGAGCTTCTGCTTCGCGCGGAGCTGCACACCGAAGTCGGAGAGCTTGCCCTTGCGGCGCTGGCCGTGCTGGCCGGGGCCGTATTCGCGGCGGTTGACGGGGCTCTTGGCGCGACCCCAGATGTTTTCGCCCATCCGGCGGTCGAGTTTGTACTTGGCTTCCTGGCGCTTTGTCATCGCGATTCCTGTCAAATAGTGGAAACGCCCCTCCTTCGCCTTCAGAGCCTAAGCCCTTGGGCCGACAGGGAAAACTGGCTCAAGCGTCGCCGTTTCCCACGGGTGCGTAAATGAAAACGGACCCAGGAGGGGTCCGTCTTCAGGGCGGTTTCTAGCCCGTACCGCCGCGGGTGTCAAACAATTGAAACCGAACGCGAAATCAGCCCTCGGGCCCCTCGCCTTTTGGCACCCGGCGGGTCAAAGCGGCGACGACGCCGCGCATGGTCCTGACCTCCTGCTCGGTCATGGTGGCGCGCTGGAACATGTTGCGGAGGTTCCTGACCATGGAGGGGCGCTTTTCCGGCGGCTTGAGGAAGCCGAAGCGGTCGAGTTCCCCTTCCAGATGCTCGAAGAAGCCCAGAAGCTCCTCCTTGGTCGCGGGCCGCGTCTGGAGATAGTCGATCTGTTCGGCGGGGGTCCGGTCGGCCGCCTTGAACCACTCATAGCCGATCAGCAGGACCGCCTGGGCGAGATTGAGCGATGCGAAGGCCGGATTGACCGGCACCATGAGAACCGCGTCCGCAAGCACCACATCGTCATTGGTGAGGCCCGTGCGCTCCGGCCCGAAAATAATTCCCGCCCGCCTTCCGCTGCCGATGACCTCGCGAAGTTTCGCCGCTGCGGTTTCAGGCGTCAGTACCGGCTTCACCATGTCGCGCGTCCGCGCGGTGGTGGCGATGACGTAATCGAGATCCGACACGGCCTCCTCGGTTCTGCTCACCAGACGGGCATTGTCGATCACGATATCGGCGCCTGACGCAGCGGCACGGGCGCGTTCATTGGGCCATCCGTCGCGCGGGGAGACCAGACGCAGATCGGAGAGGCCGAAATTGAGCATGGCGCGGGAGGCCGTGCCGATGTTCTCACCCAGCTGCGGCTGGACGAGAATGATGGCCGGCGCGTTCTCGCCCTGCGAGAGATCGGCTTTGGTTTGGTCTGTTCCGGCCATGATTATGGGCTCGCGCGTGAAATATTGTGTCGCTGAATAGGCGATTGCCCGTCTTTAATCAATCGGCCCGCAATGTTATAGGAAACGGTCCCACAAGCGCCCTGGCACGCGCTGCGCGCCTCGCCCGCCCCCCTGCTCACGTATTCTCGAAGGGTACAGCTCCATGTCCAAGATCAAGGTCAAAAATCCGGTTGTCGATCTCGACGGCGATGAAATGACCCGGATCATCTGGAAGTGGATCAAGGACAAGCTGATCTTCCCCTATCTCGACATCGACCTCGACTATTACGACCTCGGCATGGAACACCGCGACGCCACCGACGACAAGGTGACCGTGGAAGCCGCCGAAGCGATCAAGAAATACGGCGTCGGCGTCAAATGCGCGACGATCACGCCCGACGAAGCCCGCGTGAAGGAGTTCAACCTCAAGAAGATGTGGAAGTCGCCCAACGGCACGATCCGCAACATTCTCGACGGCACCGTTTTCCGCAAGCCGATCATCTGCCGCAATATTCCCCGCCTCATCCCCGGCTGGACCGAGCCGATCGTCATCGGCCGTCACGCCTTCGGCGACCAGTACCGCGCCACCGACTTCCGCGTTCCCGGCAAGGGCAAGCTCACGATGAAGTGGGTTTCGGAGGACGGCAAGGACACGATCGAGCATGACGTGTTCGAGTTCCCCGATGCCGGCGTCGCCATGGGCATGTACAACCTCGACGCCTCGATCCGCGACTTCGCGCGCGCCTGCCTGAAGTTCGGCCTCGACCGCAAATATCCCGTCTACCTCTCGACCAAGAACACGATCCTCAAGGCCTATGACGGTCGCTTCAAGGACATCTTCCAGGAAGTCTACGAGAACGAGTTCAAGGCGGATTTCGACAAGCACAAGCTCGTCTATGAGCACCGCCTGATCGACGACATGGTGGCCTCGTCGCTGAAGTGGTCGGGCGGCTATGTCTGGGCCTGCAAGAACTACGATGGCGACGTGCAGTCGGACTCGGTCGCGCAAGGCTTCGGCTCGCTCGGCCTGATGACCAGCGTGCTGCTGACGCCGGATGGCAAGATCATGGAAGCTGAAGCCGCCCACGGCACCGTGACCCGCCATTATCGCGCCCATCAGCGCGGCGAGCAGACCTCGACCAACTCCATCGCCTCGATCTTCGCCTGGACGCGCGGCCTGACCCACCGCGCCAAGCTCGACGGCACGCCGGAGCTCGAGAAGTTCGCCCATACGCTCGAGAAGGTTTGCGTCTCGACGGTGGAAAGCGGCTACATGACGAAGGATCTCGCCCTTCTCGTCGGCTCGGAACAGAAGTGGCTCTCGACCGAGGGCTTCCTCGACAAGGTTGCCGAGAACCTCGACAAGGCACTGGCGAAGCAGGCTTGATCAGCCTGTTATCTCGTCCTCCCGAGAGCCCTTCTCGATCTTGATCTCGGCCATCTCGGTCTCGAGTTCGCTGCGCCGTTTCAGATCGCGCAGACGTTCGTCCGCGATTCCCCTGATCCGCGCGTAAACCTCCGGGTGGCGGAGCATAAAGCGTGAGAAGTCTCCGCTTTGCAGCTTCAGCAAGGAACAGCGCGTCAACGCCATGATATCAGCCGCGCGGTGGCGCGACTGGAGCAGCGCCATCTCGCCGAAGAACTCGCCCTCGCCGAGCATGACAGGGCCGGTGGGGAATTCGA
>DAIEIL010000009.1 GCA_027352645.1 Rhodobiaceae bacterium
GACTTGTCCGAAAACGGGCAGACGGCTCGAACGTCGGCAGGTGCGCCATTTGAGAGTGGCACATTCTCGATTTGATGAGGAACGAAGCGTCCGCAATCATCGAGGCGCATTTCCAGAAGTTCGGGCGCCATGGCGGCGCACGCACCGCAGCCCACGCAGTACCCCCCGGCCACGACCGTTCCGAAAAGATCGGCAATCGGCGATGTGTCGGTAGTTGGTGCGCTCATGATTGCCCCTGCATCTCCGCTTTGGGCGAACGTGCAATCCATGCTCTGAGAATTGCGCTTTTCGGCAGTCGGGAGGGAACAAATTTCGACAGGGACTGGAGAAGCCATGGCCCATGCTCTCCCAGCGTCTCCATAGGGATGAGCAGGATGAACGTGAGCCAGGAGAGGGTGACTATGGCGCAGGTAATAACGAAAGTGGCGAGCCATGGTACGCCCAGAGCTACCAGAGTGGCATGCCCAATCAGGCCCAGCAGCACGGGGCCGACCGAAATGGGCGCGACGCCCAGCAGTGCGCGGAACAGCGGCTTCCATCCACCTTTGGTATCCCAGAGAACCAGTATGATGCCTGCGAGATAATGCAGGAACTGCGCGGCGCTCATGCCGACGGCGACGCCCCTGACACCGAATTGCGCGCCTGCCAGAATACCGGCCGATACGATAATGGCATGCTCTATTTGCAGCAGGAGGAGCCAGGAGGCTCTGCCGCGCGCTTTGAGCATCGTCGCGCAGAGGCGATTTGCGGTTCGGAAGAAGAAGCCCGCCGAGAGAAGTTGCATAAGAACAGCCGCTTCATCCCAGCCCGGGCCGAGCAGGATGTAAATGAGCTCGCTGGACAGGATGGCGCTCGCTGCGGCCATGGGCGCGACGAACACAAAATAGACGCTCATGCCCCGCGCGAAAACTGCCTTTACTCGCCGAGTGTCGTGCTGAATGGAGGCCATCATTGGAAAGAGGACGGTTTCTATCGCGCCGCCCAGTGAATTGATGGGGCGTGACGTTGCGCCTTGCGCGCGCACATAGAAACCAAGTGCGGTGGGGCCGAAAAGTCGGGCGACCACAGCCTGATCGATCGAAACGATGATCTGCCGTATCATCTTGGAGGCGCTGAGGTTCAGACCGAAGCCGAGCAGCTCGCGAGCGATTTGCCGGTCGAATCCGAGGCGCGGCGATGGCGGGCTTTGCCAGATATTGAGAAGGCCCAGCGCCAGTGCTCTGGCCACTTCCGCATAGATCAGCGACCAATAGCCGAAGCCCAGCAGCGCGAGCCCTATGCCGACGGTCACATAGCCGAAGAAGTAAGAGGCCACCTGCATCGCTGCGATCTTGTAGAACGCAAGCTGCCGAAAAAGCATTGCTTCCGAAACCGAAGTTGCAGTGCGCAGGAGCACCACGAGCGACAGCATCTTGATGGCGCCGACGCTCTGGGGGGTGGAAAGCAGGTCGGCGATGAGGCCGGAGGAGAGATAGAGGAGGCCGCTGAGAAGCACCGCCACGATGAGCGCGAGGCTCTGGCCCGTCTCGATGTGTCGCGGCTCCAGCTTGTTGTGCTGGATCAGGGCGGGAGCGATGCCGAGCGCGCCTTCGAGATCTACGACCGACAGGACGAACATGGCGGCGGCGACGACGCCGAAATCGGCGGGCGTGAGATGGCGGGCCAGAACACCGATGACGACGAGGCGCAGGAGCGTCTGCACTGTCGAGCCGAGAAGGATGTGCGAAATGCCGCGCGCGGCGCGGGTTGTCATCGACAAGGCAGTGCCCTCTTTTTGTCCGCGGCCTTGATGATTTGCGCCAGCTCGGGATTCCAGTGGTCGAATTCCGCGGGGCTCGCGAGCGCAATCGCTATGGCGCAGAGAAGGCCATAGTTCTTGAGGCAGGCGGGCTTCAGGGCGATGGCGCGCATCGTCAGTTCCAGCGCCTTTCGCCGGCTGCGCATGACGATGCAACGTTTTATGTTGCGGTGAAGCTCGCGCAGCATTTGCACGCTCCTGTCGAGCCCCGGCTCGAACTCGCTCAGGACGTCGAGAAACAGCTCGCGCCGCGCAATATATGCCTCGACATCGAGATTGTGGCGGAGGTGGGACATGCTCTCATCATGCAGGATGCGCGAGGACAAGACCTTGTCGAGGCAGGTCCAGCGAAGCGTCTTCACGGCTCTGTAAAGCAGGTGGTGATCTTCGAGAAAGCGAAGCCGTTCGTCAAAGCCGCCAAGCGCGCGAAAAGCTTCCGCACGAATGAAAATCGCGGAGGTGATGGAATAGACATCGCCCCGCAATATGGCGGCGCCGAAGGCATCCGTGCCGCCATAGGCGCTCCATCTGTGGCGCTCGCGAAACGTGCCGTCTCTCGAGGCGGTCTGCGTATCGCACAGGACGAGGTCGCGTCCGTCCCCCGCAATGATCTGTTCGGCGAGCTTCGACGGTTCCCATTTGTCATCGACGTCGAGAAAGGCGATCCATGTTCCCTTCGCCGCCGCCGCGCCGCGATTTCGAGCGGCACCCGGCCCGGCATTTTCCTGACGCAGGCAAGGCACGCGCCACCGTGCCGCGACCTCGCGGGCAAAGGCTGCCTCGTCGGGCGACGAACCGTCATCGACGATCACCACCTCGAAATCGCGGAAGGTCTGCCGCGACAGCTGTTCAAGCGCCCCTTCGATGAAGGCGCCCGAATTGTAACAGGGGATGACGACGGAGATCGCCGGGTGTTCGCCTGCCTCCGGAAGGGCATTGGTCATGGATGCTTCCCCGGCAGCGAGCGGTTGAGGAAATCTCGCCCGATCCGGCGCAACTCCGCGAGCCTTTTGCCAATCTCTGCGCGGTCATATGGCAGGCACTGAAGCGTCGCGCACATTTCCAGCAGCCGGCTCTGCCCCCCGGCCTCGTTGACCGACACGTAGCGATGGGAGAGGCCCAGCATGTCGCTCAGCGCTTGGTTCTTGGTTGGAAAGCCCATGGTCGGGCGTCGCCTGTCCGCGCAGATGAGCGGGCAGCCATTGAGCACGGCGAAAATGCCGCCATGCATGCGTTCGCTCAGGCATGCGTCGAAGTGACGGGCAAGGCCCGCCCAGTCCAGCGGGCCGATGGCGGCGCCGGTGAGGTCGATGTCCGCATAGGTGTTCCGGTCCGAAACGGAAACGATCTGATAGCCATGTGTCCTCAGCAGCGCGCAGGCCGCTGCATAAGCCGGATGCTCGCCCGCAATGAGCAGCAGGCGCGGGCGATTGAAATCGACGCCCCATGCGGCAAGGCGCGCGCGCAGATCGTCCGGCGCGGCATCGTTCGTCAGGTCGCAGATCAGCGTTGGATCGGGCGTCCACTCTATCCTCCCGGCAAGCGATTGGTCAGCCCACAGGGCAAAGGCCCGCGTCCGCTCGTCGCGTACGCCGATGGCGCCGAAGCCGCCCAGAATGCCGGCGATCTTGCGGCGCATGCGCGGCGACATGGAAAGCCAGTCGGTCTTCTCGCCGGCCGACGCCGCATAGGCGAGTTTCGGTATACTGATGCTCCGGTCGGGCCAGAACACATTGGGAAAGGCTGGCGCATAAGGATCGGTTTGCAAGCGGAGCAACCCTTTCAGGCGAGGCTGAAAGGCGATCTTCCAGACCTCGTCGCTGCCAACGACAATGGCGTCGTAGCGCGAGCGGATATAGTCGAATGTCGGATGCCGGTCGGCGCTGTAGAAGCGGCGCGGGCTTACGGGCAGGCGATGGTCCGCGAAATCCTGAAGCGCCTTCTTCCGGTCGTTGTCGGCGGGCCCATAGGCCTTTTCCATCAGCACGGGGTAGCGATGATCCACGATCTCGATATC
>DAIEIL010000055.1 GCA_027352645.1 Rhodobiaceae bacterium
TGCCGACCTGGCTGGAAATATTGGGCTTGAACGCGCCATTGCCGAGAATGAGCGCCAGCAGCGCGAAGAGAAACAGATGCTCGACGGCCATCATGAAATGGCCGAGCGCCATCAGCAGCGCGCCGATGATGATTGTGCGCCGCCGCCCGAGCCAGCGGTCCGCGATGAGCCCGCCGAGAACGGGCGTGAGGTAGACGAGCGCCGTATAGGAGCCATAGATCTGCGAGGCGAAGGGCTGCGCGTCGAGCGGGCCGAAGACGCTCTCGAAGATGCCGCGCAGCGCGTCGAGACCGAGTACGCGGTCGCGGTTTTCCGGCAGCAGCAGATATTTGACCATGTAGAGGGTCAGCAGCGCCCGCATGCCGTAATAGGAGAAGCGCTCCCACATCTCTGTGCCGAAGAGGAAGGTGAGCCCCCTCGGATGGCCGAAAAGTTCCGGGTTGCGCGGGCTCATCGTGCGAGCACCGCCGCGATGCGGGCGCGGGCCTCGGCGGGAGCGGCGGCGCGAGGGCCGAGCGCGTCGAGGCGGGCGGCCAGGGTTTCCATGACGGCGCGGCGCTCGCTTTCGGCAAGGCGCGACCAGCGGCCGATTTCATCGAGCGTGCGGGCGCATCCGGTGCAGAGGCCGGTTGCGGCGTCCATCGCGCAGACATTGATGCAGGGGGAGGAGACAGGCGGCAGGGCGTTCACGTCATTTCCGGGTTCTATCGCGGTCCGGAGCAGGGTATAGGAAGGCACCTCCCAATTCCGAGACAAATATAATGACCCGTCCGCCCTCCGGCCTGCCTTTCGACGATATTCGCGACCTGATCGCGGGGCTCCCTGCGGGGGATGACGTGGCGACAGTCACGGCAGCCGCGCATGCGGGCGAACTGGTCGATGCGGGCGGCCTCGGCCGTCTCGATGAAATCGCGGTCTGGCTCGCCCGCTGGCAGGCCAATGCGAAGCCCGCCGTCGAACGGCCGCTGGTCGCGATCTTCGCCGCCAATCATCAGGTGGCGTCGCGCGTTTCCGATCTGCCGCAGGCACGGACCCGCCAGATGGTCGAGCTTTTCGCGGCGGGCGGTGCGGCGGTGAACCAGTTCGCGCTGGCGGCCAATGCGGGGCTGAAGGTTTTCGACCTCGCGCTCGACATGCCGGTGCCGGACATCACGGGCGCCGATGCGCTTTCCGAGCAGGCCTGCGCCGCGACCATGGCCTTCGGCATGGAAGCGATTGCGGGCGGCGCCGATCTTCTCTGCGTGGGCGCGGCTGGCGTCGGCAATGGTGCGGCGGCCACGGCTCTCGCGGCGGCGCTTTTCGGCGGCGAGGCTTCCGACTGGACTTCCGATCCGCGCGAACAGGCCGTGGTGGAAGAGGCGCTCGCCTTCCACGGGAATGCGCTACGCGATCCGCTGGAGGCGCTTCGACGCCTCGGCGGGCGCGAGCTTGCCGCCATTGCGGGCGCGATCCTCGCCGCCCGCTACCAGCGCATTCCGGTGCTGCTCGACGGCTTCGTCGCCTGCGCGGCGGCGGCTGTTCTCTACAAGCAGGACCAGGGCTCGCTCGACCACTGCCTTGCCGCGCATCGTTCCGGCTCGGTGGCGCATGACATATTGCTCGAAGCGCTGGGCAAGGAGCCGCTGCTCGATCTCGGTATCGCCCTCGAGGACGGCACGGGCGCGGCTTTGGCGATCAGCCTCGTCAAATCGGCCGCTGCCGCCCATGTAGGCATGGCGACCCGCGAGCAGGCGGGGCTCGCCTGAATTCGATTCGGTCCATGCTGGCCCGCTGCCGCAGGGGCGGGCGGGGCGTTTGCGCACAGGACCCCGGTTTCCCGCGCACAGCCACCGGCCTTGCAACGAGCCCGGGGGCCGGTAATATCACCGCCAAAATAAGTGGCCGGGCGTCCTGATCGCGCCGGCCCTTTCGCACGTAAAAGCCGGCTGTTATGCGGAATCAATGGTTTCGCTTGCCGCCGAGCAGGAGGACATTTCGATGGATATGAGTTTCTCGCCGCAGGACCTCGCGTTTCGCGATGAAGTCCGCACCTTTATCGCCGAGAACTATCCGAAAGACCTGAAGTCGCGCCGGACGCGCGGAGAGATGACCAAGGAGGAAATCCTCACCTGGCATCGCATCCTCTACAAGAAGGGCTGGGTCGTTCCGCATTGGCCGGTGGAATACGGCGGCACGGGCTGGACGATCACGCAGCGCTACATCTGGAACGAAGAGAATGCGCGCGCCGAGACGCAGGCGCTTCTCCCCTTCGGCCTCTCCATGGTGGGCCCGGTCATCTACACCTTCGGCAATGAAGAGCAGAAGAAGCGCTTCCTGCCGGGCATTCTTTCCGCCGACGTCTGGTGGTGCCAGGGCTATTCCGAGCCGGGCGCCGGTTCGGACCTTGCCGGCCTCAAGACCCGCGCCGTGCGCGAGGGCGACCATTATGTCGTCAACGGTCACAAGATCTGGACGACGCTCGCCCAGTATGCCGACTGGATGTTCTGCCTTGTCCGCACGGACGCGAACGCCAAGGCGCAGGAGGGCATCTCGTTCCTTCTGATCGACATGAAGACGCCGGGCATCACCGTTCGCCCCATCATCACGATGGACGGCGCGCATGAGGTCAACGAAGTCTTCCTCGAAGACGTGAAGGTTCCGGCCGAGAACCTCATCGGCGAGGAAAACAAGGGCTGGACCTATGCGAAGTTCCTGCTCGGCAACGAGCGTTCGGGCATCGCGGGCGTTTCGCGCTCCAAGAAGGCGATCGAGCGTCTGAAGTCCATCGCGACCGCCGAGCTCGTCGACGGCTCGCCGCTTCTCAAGACCGACGAGTTCTCGCGCAAGGTCGCCGAACTCGAAATCGATCTCACCGCGCTCGAAGTGACGGAACTGCGCACGCTGGCCGCCGAGAGCAAGGGTGCGGGCCCTGGGCCGGAAGCCTCTATCCTCAAGATCAGGGGCACCGAGATCCAGCAGCGCATCACGGAACTCACGCTGGAAGCCGTCGGCAATTACGGCCAGGTCAACGTGCCGACGGGCGAGCTCACCGGCAACGAGTTCGTCGCCGGGCCGGATTACTCGAACGGCGCCGCGCAGAACTATTTCAACATGCGTAAGACTTCGATCTATGGCGGATCGAACGAAATTCAGCACAACATCATCGCAAAAATGGTGCTCGGCCTTTAAACGGGTCGCAAGCGCCGCATAGAAACCAGACTTAACGGGAAGGGCAAGGACATGGATTTTTCGTTCACTGAGGAGCAGACCCTGCTCCGCAATACGGTGCAGAGCCTGTTGGCAGACAAGTACGACTTCGATACGCGTCGCAAGATCGCGAAATCGCCCGAGGGCTGGAGCCAGGCGATGTGGCAGCAGTTCGCCGAACTGGGCCTGCTTGCCGCGCCCTTCGCTGAAGAGCTGGGCGGCCTCGGCGGCGGCAGCATCGAAACGATGATCCTGATGGAAGAGTTCGGCCGTCATCTCGTGGTCGAGCCCTTCGTCGAGACGGTCGTGGTCGCTGGCGGCTTCCTCCGCGAGGGCGGCTCCAAGGAGCAGCAGGAAGCCCACATCCCCGGCATCATCGGTGGCGAGACCGTTTGGGCCTTCGCCTATGCCGAGCCGCAGGGTCGCTACAACCTCGCCGACCTCGTCACCACGGCGAAGAAGGACGGCGCGGGCTACACGATCAACGGTTACAAGGCCGTGGTTCTCGGCGCTCCCTGGGCGCAGAAGCTCATCGTCACCGCGCGCACCTCGGGTGGCCAGCGCGACCGTGACGGCGTTTCGGTCTTCATCGTCGACAAGAACGCCGCCGGCGTCTCGAACCGCGACTACCCGACGGTCGATGGCCGTCGCGCCTCGGAGATCACCTTCGAGAACGTCAAGGTCGGCGCCGACGCGCTGATCGGCGCGGAAGGCAAGGGCCTGCCGCTCGTCGAGAAGATCACCGATCAGGCGATCGCCGCTCTCTCCGCCGAAGCTGTCGGCTGCATGGGCGAGCTCAACAAGGCGACCGTCGAATACTGCAAGACGCGCAAGCAGTTCGGCGTGCCGATCGGCAAGTTCCAGGTTCTCCAGCACCGCATGGTCGACATGTTCATGGCCTATGAACAGTCGGTTTCCATGACTTACATGGTCAACCTGAAGCTCGATGAGAACGAAGCCGAGCGCACCAAGGCCGCCGCTGGCGCCAAGGTCCAGATCGGCAAGGCCGGTCGCTTCGTCGGCCAGCAGGCCGTGCAGCTCCATGGCGGCATGGGCATGACCGACGAACTGAATGTCGGCCACTACTTCAAGCGCCTCACCATGATCGACACGCAGTTCGGCAATGTCGACCACCAGCTGAAGCGTTACTCGACCGCCGCCTGAGGCTTTCGAGTCTGACTCAAGGGAAAGGCCGTAACTCACGTTACGGCCTTTTCTTTTTGCCCCGAATCTGAGGATCGACTCGAAGTCTGTGTTCTGAAAGTTGCGGCCTGTCTTTCACGGCGGCAGCCCGCAGCGGTGCGGGCGCTAGCGGCATCCATTGGTGTATGTATGTTCTAGTGCTAGCAATGAAATCCGGAGGTCGCGGCAGATTCGATGAAGCATGACGAGCACTCGCCCCAGCGCCAGGCGGCCCGCAGCGAAGCCATGCGGGCGAGGCTGATAGTGGCTGCCAGGCAATCTCTTTTGGACAGGGGCTACGCGCGGACCACCGCGGTTGAAGTCTGCGCCCGCGCGGGTGTCACGCGGGGCGCGCTCTTCCATCATTTCCCCAGTCTCTCGAGTCTGTTTGCGGTCATGCTCGACGAGATCTACGCGACCATGTCGGCGCAAGCTGCGGAGGCGCGCGAACGCAATCCCCAGGATGCCATGAGCGCCTTCATCGACGCACTCTGGGCGAGCTTCGGGCATGCCGATTTCAAGATCGTTATCGAAGTGTGGTTGGCGGCGCGCAACGATCCGGATCTTCGCGAGGAGTTGGCGCCCGTTATTCAACGCTTCAGTCGGCTCGCATCGCCGGAATTGAACGATCGTCTGGCGGAGACTGTCGGGGGAAGCGCGGAGAATATCGCCTTCTATCGTCTCATCGTCGAAGCCATGATCGGCATGGCGCTTGGACGGGCGGTGACCACCGAGGGAAACGCCATGGGGCACGAGGAAGCGGTCATAGCCTTGCTGAAAAAACTCGCCCAAGGCTTCAAGGAGGCACCGCGCACCTGCCATTGAGCGGTGCGTCGCGGAGGGGCGGGATGCCGTGCCGGCCTGATCAGGCGGTGGCGCGGCATTCCGACGGCGTCAGCTGGCGGAGGCGGGCGAGGGGGAAGACCGCCTCTGCCTGTGTGCCCTGGCCGAGCGTGCTGCGCAGCTCGAAACGGCCGCCATGGGCGCCGAGCAAGCCCTTCACGATGGAAAGCCCAAGGCCCGAGCCCTTGCCCGGCTGGGCGATGCCTGCCGCGCCTTGCGCGAAGGCTTCCATGACCTTGTCGATCTCGGAACCCGCAATGCCGGGGCCTTCGTCATGAACGCCGAAGCGGAGATCGCCGGAGGGGTCGAGCCGCGCGATCATCCTGACCGTGGTGTTGGGCGGCGAGAACTTGATCGCATTGGTCAGCAGGTTGATCCAGGTCTGGCGCATGGCGCGTGCGTCGGCCCGCAGGACCGGCAGGCCGGGGTCGAACTCCTCGATCACGTTGACGCGCTGGGCCTGTGCGCGGATATCGAGCAGGCGGCGGCAATCCCTGGCCAGATAGACGATATCCACTTCCTCCTCGACGATCTCGAAGCGGCCCGCCTCGATGCGCGAGAGATCGAGAATATCGTTGATGAGGCCGAGCAGGTGCTGGCCCGACTGGTTGATGTCGTTCGAATATTCCTTGTAGATGGGCTTCGCATGGGCGCCGAAGATCTCCGTCGCCATGACTTCCGAAAAGCCGATGATGGCGTTGAGCGGCGTCCTGAGCTCATGGCTCATATTCGCAAGGAAGCTCGACTTGGCGCGGTTCGCCTCTTCGGCGCGCGCGCGCGCGGCATCGGACTCGCGCTTGGCGCGGAAGAGCTGCTCGATGAGCGCATTCTTGTCCGATTGCAGGTTGGCCGCGCGCAACATGGTGTTGTTGACGATCCTCGCCAGATGGAACAGCAGCGCGAGGAAAAGGCCAAGCGCGATGACAAAAGTAAGATGCGTGCCTTCGCCATAGGTGATGAAACGCAGGGCGATGGCGCCCGCGACGGGCATCACCGTGCAGCAAAAGACCGGGAAATAGACGATCGTAATAAGCGCCAGCGGCGCCAGCGCCACCGTCATCAGGGCGAGGAGGAAGGTCTGTTGTTCGGGATGGTTCGTCGGCCATAGGAAGTAGAGGGACGATGCCAACACCACGCTGAAAGCCAGCGTCAACAGCTCGAAGCGGCGGGACCATCGTTCCGCTTCATCGGGTTCGACATGGCTCTCCAGAAATTCCCGCGCATTGAGGTAGTTCGCCGCCTGCAATGAAAGCATGGCCAGCAGCCAGGCGCCGATTTTCCACCAGGCTATATTGTTGCCGAGACTGAGGCCGAAGGTGCCCACCATGAGCGGAAAGAAGAGGGGAATGCTGACCTGCGGTTCCGCCAGCGCGCGAAGCTGGGAAAGGCGAGCCTCGGGGGACATGCGGGCAGGGCGATAATGGCGCGCGCGCGCGAAGGCCGCGATCAGCGCTTCCCAGCGGAAACCGATCCCACCCCCGGAAGTGCTATCGCCTGCGTGCCGCCTTTTCCGGCCGACACCTTGCGGCGCGTCTTCCAATGCCATGCCCAAACGTCCCTCAATGACGGAAAGCCTGCGCGTCGCAAAAGCCCGCTCGCGGAATCTCCCGCTTTCCGTTTGTGCCAAGGGTCGGCTAAAATTGTTAACAAGCCTTTCCAGCTCATGGTTAAAGCAGGCTTTCACGCGGCGTTTCCTGGGGAAAGCCGTGGACCAAACAAGCTGCGGGGCATGCATCCCGCACCAGCGGAGGACGTCGGATGAGTGAAGCGTTGTTGTTCGAGAAGAAGGGTCACGTGGTAACGCTGACCATCAACCGGCCGGAAAGCCGCAATCCGCTGGGCGCGGCCGACGACCCGGAGAACTTCACGCAAGCCGTCGCCCGCATCAACGCCGACCGCGATGTGCGCTGCGTGATCCTGACCGGCGCTGGCAAGGCTTTCTCCGCCGGTGGCAACGTCAAGGCGATGCGGGAGGGCGGCGAAGGCTTCGGCGGGCCCGGCACGCATATCCGCGAACGCTACCGCAACGGCATTCATCGCATCGTCCGTGCGGTCTGGAACATCGAGGTGCCGGTCATCGCTGCCGTGAACGGCCCGGCCATCGGCCTTGGCAACGATGTCGCCTGCCTTTGCGACACGCGTATTGCAGCGGATTCCGCGATTTTCGGTGCGACCTTTCTCAAGATCGGCCTGATCCCGGGCGATGGCGGCGCCTGGCTTCTGCCGCGCATCATCGGCATGGCGCGGGCCTCGGAGCTTCTCTACACCGGCGACACCATCGACGCGCAAACGGCGAAAGAGTGGGGCCTCGTCTCCGAGGTCGTTCCCTCCGAGCAGCTTATGCAGCGGGCGCATGAGGTGGCGAACAAGATTGCGGTTCAGGCCCCTGACGTGCTCCGCATGACCAAGCAGCTTCTGCGCCACGGCATGACGACGAGCTTCGACGCCATCATGGAGCTTTCGGCCTCCATGCAGGCGATTGCCCATCACAGCGCGGACCACAAGGAAGCGCTGGACGCCTTTTTCGACAAGCGGGTGCCGGTTTACAAGGGCGAGTAGCTGTTCAGGAATGAACCGGGGGCCGTTCGTCCGATTTGACGCAGCGTATCAGAGGCGTTGAAGCGGCCCCCCAATGCCACTAAAGTCGCGCCCAACCAATAATTCAATCAGGGAGCTGTAAATGAGCGTCGTAGGCATTGTTGCCACCATCAAGGTGCAGGCGGGCAAGGAAGCGGAATTCGAGAAGATCTTCTCCGATCTGCGCGCCAAGGTCCGCGCCAACGAGGCGGGCAATCTTCAGTACGATTTCTTCAAGATGAAGGACGAGCCGACCTACATCGTCATGGAGCAGTACGCCTCCGAGCAGGCGATGGCGGAGCATGGCCAGTCCGAGCATTTCAAGGCAGCCGGTCCGGCGCTGGGTTCGGTTCTCGCGGGCCGTCCGGCGCTCCAGATCGTCTCCAAGGTCGAATAAGGACACTGCAATGGATCTGTCGTTCAGCAAGGAAGACGAAGCCTTCCGTCAGGAAGTCCGCGCCTTCATCGCGGAAGCCTATACGCCCGAGATGCGCGCCAAACACGCGCGCTCGAAGCATGGCTACATGGACAAGGCGAGCCATGTGCAGTGGCAGAAGTCGCTCGCGAAGAAGGGCTGGCTCGCGCCGAACTGGCCCAAGGAATATGGCGGGCCGGGCTTCTCCGCATCGCAGAAGTATATCTTCGACGTGGAAATGGGCGCCGCTGGCGTTCCGCACACCGTTCCCTTCGGCCCGACCATGGTGGCGCCCGTCATCATGAAGTTTGGCACGCCGGAGCAGAAGGCAAAGTATCTACCGGACATTCTCGCGACGAACGTTCTGTGGTGTCAGGGCTATTCGGAGCCGGGTTCGGGCTCCGACCTCGCCTCGCTCCAGACCAAGGCCGAGAACAAGGGCGACCATTATCTCGTCAACGGTTCCAAGATCTGGACCTCGGTGGCGCAGTGGGCCGACTGGATCTTCTGCCTCGTGCGGACCTCGAAAGAGGGCAAGCCGCAGGAAGGCATTTCCTTCCTGCTCATCGACATGAAGACGCCGGGTGTGAAGGTCGAGCCGCTGGTGCTGCTCGACGGAACGCCTGCGCCGCATCAGGAGGTGAACCAGGTCTTCTTCACCGATGTGAAGGTCCCCATCGGGAACCGCATCGGCGAGGAGAACAAGGGCTGGACCTATGCGAAGTACCTGCTTGAGTTCGAACGCGGCAATCCTTATTCGGCGGGCCTTTATCGCGCGCTGAACAAGGTGCGCAAGCGTGCGAAGGAAACGATCGTCGATGGCCATGCGGTCGCCGACGAGCCTTCGTTCCAGGCGCGTGTTGCCGATCTCGATGCGCAGATCACGGCGATGGAGTTCACCGAGCTTCGCATCTTCTCGGCGCTTTCGACGGGCGGCAATGTCGGCCCCGAGTCCTCGCTTCTGAAGTGCCGTGGCACGGAGATCCAGCAGGAAGTATCGCAGCTCGCGGTCGAGGTTCTCGGCAGCTATGCGATCCCCTTCGTCGAGGATGGCATGGTCGAAACCAACGAGCCTTCGATCGGACCGGAAAACGCCTTCACGACGGCGCCGTACTACTTCTCGCTCCGCAAGGCTTCGATCTATGCGGGCTCGAACGAAGTGCAGCGCAACATCATGGCGAAGGCTGTGCTCGGGCTTTGAGCCAGGCCTCCGACAATGTGACGATCAGACTCGCGAGCGCCGGAGACATTCCGGCGCTCGCGCGCGTTTGGCACCATGCATGGCATTCGAGCCATGCGGAGATTGATCCTGACGTCGCTGCGCGCCGGCCGATCGGGTTCTTCGATGAGCGGATTGGAACGGCTTTGCCGAACTGCGCCGTGGCAGTCGTTGAAGGCGATGTCATCGGCTTTGCCAGTTGGCAGGGCGATAGTATCGGTCAGGTTTTTGTGATGCCCGCCTTTCATGGGCGCGGTATCGCGGCGCTGGTCATAGGCGCCGCAGAGAATGCGCTGCGGGATGAGGGCTTCGACCGCATCACGCTTTTCTGCCGCACGGGAAACGACCGCGCGAGGGCTTTCTACGAAAAGCAGGGCTGGGAAGTCGTCGGCGAGGTGCCGCACGATCTTGGCCACATGGAAGGTCGAAAGCCGGTTACCGTCTGGCGGCTGGAGAAGGCGCTGGACCGAGCATCCCGTTAGCCTTTCGTCATGCCGGACTTGATCCGGGGTGACGGATCTTG
>DAIEIL010000076.1 GCA_027352645.1 Rhodobiaceae bacterium
CTGCCCTTCATAAAGCTGTGCGACATATTTCTGCGCGATCCCGCCCAGATAGCCGACCGCCGTCGTTGCCCGGAACGGGCTGGCGCCATCCACGAGAACGCCGATCTCCGGCTGACGTCCACGCAGAAGATCGCGCCCGAAGCCTTCGGGAATTTCGATCCCGAGGGCAATCTTGCCGCTCTGGAGCATATTGTGGAGATCAGCGACCGTTTTTGCGGGCGCGCGCTGCTCGAAATAGCGCGAACCTTCGAATTGTTCGAGCAGGCCGCGGCTTTCGCGCGACTGGTCCTGATCGATGACGCTATAGGCAAGATTCTCGACGTCGAAGGAAATGCCGTAGCCGAAGGTCAATATGAGAACCACCGGCCCGACAAGAGCGAAGGTCAGGCGGATCGGATCGCGCAGGATTTCCATGGTCTCGCGCCGCGCATAGGCCCATAGCCGCCGCCAGTCGAACCGGCGCTTCGAAGGCGCTGCCGCCGTCTCGGCGATGATGATCGCATCCTCGGCACCGGCGTCCACCGTGGGGGCGCCGCCTGCCTTGGTCAGATAGTCGATGAACGCGTCTTCGAGCGTCGCCCGCCCGCGCGTCTTCGCAATGGCATCCGGCTCGCCGACCGCGAGCACCTTGCCAGCATGCATCAACGAAATGCGGTCGCAACTCTCCGCCTCATTCATGAAATGGGTCGAGATGAAGATCGTCACCTTGCTGTTGCGCGAAAGGTCGAGCAGGTAGCGCCAGAACTGGTCGCGCATGATCGGATCGACGCCGGAAGTCGGCTCGTCGAGGATCAGAACCTCCGGCCTGTGGACGACGGCGACCGCAAGTTGCAAACGCTGGCGGATACCGAGAGGCAGCTTTTCCGGCATCTCGTCGGCGACGTCCGCAAGGTCGAAACGCTCCAGCATCTCCTCGACGCGCGTGCCGACTTCACTGCGCGGAAGCTCGAAAAGCCTGGCGTGCAGATCGAGATTCTGGCGGACGCTCAATTCGCCATAGAGCGAAAAGGATTGCGACATGTAACCGACGCGCCTGCGCGTCTCCATGTCCCGCGCATCGAGTGGCTCGCCCAGAAGCCGCGCCGATCCCTCCGTCGTAGGCAGAAGACCGGTGAGCATTTTCATGGTCGTCGTCTTGCCGCAACCGTTCGAGCCCAAGAACCCGAAGATCTCCCCGCGCTCGATGGAAAAGCTCACATGATCGACGGCGACGAAATCGCCGAAACGGCAGGTGAGATCCGTCGCTTCGATCGCCGGCTCTCCGTCGCCAAGGGTGCGGGGCGGCACCACGACCGGAACGTGCAGCTTGCGCAACTGCTCCGGCAGAAGGGCGATGAAGGCCGCTTCAAGCGTGTCCTTTCCGGTCTGCGCCTTCAATTCGGCGGGACTGCCCTGCCCGATCAGTTTGCCGGCGTTCATCGCCGCCAGCCAGTCGAACCTGTCGGCCTCTTCCATATAGGCGGTGGCGACGACGACGCTCATGCCGGGTCGGCGCGCGCGCATGCGATCGATCAGCTCCCAGAACTGGCGGCGCGACAGCGGATCGACGCCGGTTGTCGGCTCGTCGAGAATGAGAAGATCGGGATCGTGGATGAGCGCGCAGCAAAGCGCGAGCTTCTGCTTCATGCCGCCTGAAAGTTTGCCCGCAGGCCGGTCGGGGAAAGGGTCAAGCCCCGTCGCTTTCAGAAGCTCGGCGATGCGCCTTTCGCGCTCGGCCTTGTTCTGACCGAAGAGGCGCCCGAAGAAGTCGAGATTCTCGAAGACGGAAAGCGTCGGATAGAGATTGCGCCCGAGGCCTTGCGGCATATAGGCGATGCGCTTGTGGCAGTTGCTGCGATGGATGCGGTCGGCCATGTCGCCGCCCAGCGCCCTGACTTCGCCCTGCTGGATCTTGCGCACGCCGGAAATGATGGCGAGCAGCGTCGACTTGCCGACGCCGTCGGGACCGATCAGACCGGCCATGATCCCGGCCGGAATCTGCACCGTCACATCGTCAACCGCGGCGACGCGTGCATAACGCTGCTTCAGCGACCGGATTTCAACAGCGAACTCTTTGTCAGCGGGGCTCATCTGGGAGCTTCACAGCAAGCGTGGCGGGCCACTCGACACCCTGCTTATAGCGGACATAGGCGACACCGCGCACGCCCGTCTTCACGACGGCGGCATAGCGCGTCAGCAGGTCCCGATTGATGTTGAGCTTGATGCGAAACATCAGCTTCTCGCGCTCATCCGCCGTTTCGACGGATTTCGGCGTGAACTGGGCATCTGCGGCCACGAAGGTGACGTTCGCCGGAACGACATATTGCGGAGCCGGGTCGAGCACGAGACGCGCATCGTCGCCGAGCCTCATGCCGCCCGCCATTTTTGCCGGAAGGAAAACCGTCATGTAGACGTCCGAGACATCGAGAAGCGTAAGGATTGCCGTTCCCGCGCCCACGACTTCACCGGGCTGGACGAGCTTGTACTGAACGCGACCCGAGCGCGGCGCCACGAGAACGGCGTCTTCGAGCACGGTCTCGATCTGCTTGACGGTAGCCTTGGCGGCGTCGATTGCCGCATCGGCCTGATTGACGCCCGCGACCGCGGCATTATAGGCGGCGTCGCCGGCATCGCGCTGCGCGCGCGACTGGTCCAACTGGTCGTTCGACGAGTAGCCCGACTTGTTCAGGCGAGCGGTGCGGCTGAACTGACGGCGATAAAGCGTGCGCTGCGCGTCGCGCTGCACGACTGCGGCGACGGCCTCTTCCTTCGCGCGCTGCGCGGCTACAAGTTGCGCCTTGGCTTGCAGGAGCTGCGCCTCGGTGTCGCGCGTATCCATCTTCGCGAGAACGGCGCCCGCCTTCACGAAGTCTCCCTCCTCGGCGAGAACCTCCATGACGCGTCCGGGGGCTTTGGCGGCGACCTGAACCTGCTCGGCCTCGATGCGGCCATTGGTTTCAGCGATTCCGTCCGGGAGACCGGGATGGGACCATTGCCACCAGGCATAGCCCGCGACGACAACCGCCACGGCGACGCCGGCCGCCATCAGGCCCAACATCCTCACACGCATAACAATCTCCGCAGAACGAGAAATCAGTTGTCGCCGTCGATAATAGCGCGAAGCGTCTCAATGTCATTGACAACAATTTGATGCGTGGTCGGAACGGCGATGACGCCCGCCCGCTTCAACTCGCTCAGCGCCCGGCAAACCGTCTCGATGGTCAGGCCGAGATAATCCGCGATGTCCTGACGTCCCATGGGCAGATCGATGGAGGCGCTGTCTTCAGCCACACCGTCGAGCCGTTCGGCCATCTGGATCAGGAAGGAGGCGATCCGCTCCTTCACCGTCTGGCGGCCGAGCATGACGAGCAGCATATGCGTCCGCGACAGACGCTGATGAAGCATGCTCGTCATTTCACGCCGGAAGGCATCGTCCTCTTCCTCGATGCGCCGCACATGGGAACGAGGATAGCGGACCAGGATGACCTTCGTAATTGCCTCGGCACTGAAGTCGTAATTGTCGAGATCGAGAAAACCGAACATCTCTCCGTCGAGATAAAAATCCGTGATTTGACGACGGCCATCGGCCAGAAGCTTGCAGAGGCGAACGGCGCCGCTGACCAGCCTGTAGGCATATTTGGCGCTGTCGCCTTCGTTGAAGATTGTTTCGTTACGGGCGAAGGTCACCGTCGTCCCGACCTCATCGAGAGACCGGAAATCTTCCGAAGGGGCAAATGCGCCGCGAGCCCGGGCACCGCGCGCGAGGGCACCACCAACAATGACCGGCCATGGCCTGTGAACCACCGCGCCGTTCGATGCCGTTCCGCTGTGTGCCAGGTTGATAGACATGACGAACCCTTCGTTTTCCAATAGGCGATGTTCGTCATGATGTCGGGCGCAACGCAGCCGCGAAATCCGGTATTCCACCTATAGGGGAATTTACGTATCGGCCTGCCCACGATAGCGGGTCGAGAAGCGCCGCCGGGGGAAATAATTTCCCGTTATGACGCAGCCCGCTCGTGGCTCACGGCGCGAAGCGGCTCGAGCGCCGTCACATTGGCGTCACTGTTCTCGAAACGGGCGGCAGGAAACCGGGCCGTGACCACGGTGCCGCGACCGAGTTTGCTTTCGATCGAAAGCGCGCCGCCATGCAGCCGCATGAATTCGCTGCACAGGGAAAGGCCGAGCCCCGTGCCCTGAAAGCGGCGCGACAGATGGCTTTCAATCTGAACGAAGGGCTTCATGAGCTTCGGTATATCGTCCGCCGCAATGCCGATGCCGCTATCCGTCACCGACAGGCAGAGTTCATTGGAGGGCGAAACGGCCAGCCCGATGCGAACAAGCCCGCCCGATGGCGTGAACTTGATGGCGTTGGACAGAAGATTGATCAGAACCTGCTTGCAGAGGCGCTCATCCCCATAGAGCCGCGGCAGGCCCTCCACGATGTCCATTTCGATGCGCAGGCCCGCGGCGGCGGCGCGTCCCTCCATCAGGTGGGCGCAATCCTGCGCCATGTCTTCGGGGGTGAAGGCGGCTTCGTGCAGGATCGTGCGGCCCGCTTCAATGCGCGCAAGATCGAGCACATCATTGACGACTTCGAGCAGATGCTCGCCGCTGCGGTGAATGTCGCGCGCATATTCGCGATAACGCTCGACATCGAGCGTGCCGAGAATGTCGCTCGACATGATCTCCGAAAAACCGAGGATGGCGTTGAGCGGCGTGCGGAGCTCATGGCTGACATTTGCGAGGAATTCGGATTTCGCGCGGTTCGCGGCCTCCGCCTCCTCCTTGGCGTGCTTGAGCTCGATCTCGATCTGCCGGAGGCTCGTCACATCCTGAATGGTGCCTGTCGTGCCGACGGCGATGCCAAGTTCGTCGCGCTCAATCTCCATCTCAAGATGGACATGGCGCGTCGCGCCGCTCTCCAGCACGATCCGATGGCCGAAGCCGCAGCTTTCGCCCGCCTCGAAGGCTTTACGGAAACGAGCGGTGACCAGAAGCCGGTCGTCCGGATGCACCAGCTGTTGAAACAGCCCGTAGTCGAGCGGCGCTCCTTCGGGCAGGCCGAATATCCGGTAGGTTTCTGTCGAGCCCGTGATGATGTCGGCGCGGAGATTCCAGTGCCAGCTTCCGATCCGCGCTATCCGCTGGGCGCGCGCGAGGTTCTGTTCGCTCCAGCGCAGATAATCGAGCGCCTTGTTGCGTTCGCTGAGATCCCGGACGACGGCGGTATAGACGAAGGAACCTCCGAACTCGAACTTCGCGATCGATGCTTCGGCAGGAAAGCTCGAGCCATCCTTGCGGAGCCCCCGGATCTCGGTCCGCTGAGACATGAGCCGCGAACGCGGGCGTTCATTTCTGAAGGTCGAAACATGCTCCTTGTGTCGCTCGCGCATGTCATGCGGCAAAAGCACCGATAGCGGCCGCCCCAGAATTTCCGCCACCGAGAAGCCGAAAAGCGCTTCGGCCTGGCGGTTGAACAGCACAATGTTCTGTTCGGCATCGATCGAGAGGATCGCATCGCCCGCCGTGTCGAGAAGATCGGCGAAGCGGTGCCGCAGGACGTCCACTTCACTCGCCCCCTCGTGGCGCGGCGCCGCGATATCCACGACAAGAACCGTTTCGGCGCTTTTTGACCACATGCGGACCATGCTGACGGTCGCCCCGCCGGGAGTGAGGCATGTGCGGCGAAGCTCGCGCATGCTCTCGTCATTATCCAAGCGGGGAAGAGACGTTCCGATCAATTGCCCTTCCGCCGCGATGCGTTGCTCGAGCTGCGAGAGACTCGGGCGGTCGTCCGGCGCCAGGCCGAGGGCCGTGAGGAGCGTCTCGCCGCCCGCGCTCAGCGAGAGGAGGGCGCCGCTGGCCTGGTCGAAGACGAAGACCGGCGGCGTCAGAAGACCGAGATTGCTCAGCTTGGACATCCTGCTCCCCCTCGCTGTGAGATTGACGCGTCGGCGCTCAGGCCGCGCGTGCACGGGCAAGAAACGCGTCCACCTCTCGCTTCAATGTCTGGGCCTGCTCGGCGAGGAGTCCCGCCGAGCCGCGTACCTGCGCCGCGGCGGCGCCTGTTTCGGATGCGGCTTGCGCGACACCCGCGATGTTCGATGAAACGTCTTCGGTGCCGTGGGCGGCTTCCTGAACGTTGCGCGCAATCTCCTGCGTCGCAGCGTTCTGCTCTTCCACAGCGGCCGCGATGGCGGCGGCGATTTCGTTCATCTCCGTGATGACGCGCTCGATCGAGCCGATCGCATCGACTGACTCGGTCGTCGCGGTCTGCATGGCCTTGACCTGATCAGCGATTTCCTCAGTCGCCTTGGCTGTCTGGTTGGCGAGCCCCTTCACTTCGGAGGCCACCACCGCAAAGCCCTTGCCCGCCTCGCCCGCGCGCGCCGCCTCAATGGTGGCGTTGAGCGCGAGGAGATTGGTCTGCGCCGCTATATCGTTGATGAGCGTTACCACATCGCCGATCCGCTGTGCGGCGGCCGCAAGGCCCTGCACCTTCTGATCGGTCTTGTGCGCTTCCTCGACGGCCTGGCTCGCGATCCTGGTCGAGAGCGCCGCCTGCCGGCCGATCTCGGAGATGGAGCTCGAAAGCTCGTCGCTCGCGGTTGCGACCGTCTGCACGTTTGCCGACGCCTGCTCGGAGGCAGCGGCCACGGCGGTCGTCCGCTCGCTCGTCTGGTCGGCATTGACCGTCATCGACTGGGCGGCATCCTGCATGTCTGTCGCCGCCGCAGAGACGGAGCCAACGACACCCTCCATCACCGTTTCGAAATTCGCAATTGCACCCTCGAGTTCCCTCTGTCTCTGGGCGCGCTCGATCATCACGGCTTCCTGATAGACGGAAATTGCGAGATCCATGTCGAGCATGACGGCTGCATTGAGCGCCGAGATGGCCTTCGCCGTGCGGCCGGGCGAAAAGCGGTATTTGCTGACCACGACCTCGACGAGGCGATTGAGGACATATTTGTAGCCGCCGATATACCAGCGCGGCTCAAGGCCGATACGGCTGTGAACAAGGCCGATGGTCCGCACGCCATCCATATAGGTTTCGTCGAACTTGCCATCGAAGAGGCGCGCCCAGTGGCTGCCCTGCGCCTGCTTCAACCGGCTCGACTGATTGCCGACAAGTTTCGCGAGCGCGGGGCTGGACAGGAGATGCGCATAGAAACCATCCAGCACATTGGGGAGCCGGGGCTCGATGATGTGCCACAATTCGCGCAGCGTCTTGCTGACTTCCGCATCGATCTCCATGAACCGCAGGCGGCCCTCGCGGTCCGTCGATGTTGTCGTGCTTTCCATATCCCCACCTTGATCGCTAAAACAAATGTCTTCAGAAACGCGCTCTCCGATACTCAACTTGGTGCGACTTTATTTCGCACGTCCCAAATATTGGTTAATTTCTCAAGTAATGAAATTTTTAACTACTTACTATTGTTTATAATTCGGGTTTATAATCTATGTAATAAAAAGAATAGTACACGGATTAAAAGTCTTCAGACCGACGAAAATGGAGGTTTTTACCTGTCGTCATGGAGCGAAGACCGATAATCTTTGATTGGGAATTTTGTCTCGACCCTGTATGCGCGATACACATCTCCCACTCTTCAATCCCGCTGCGGTATGTATTTATGAGCCCGAGTTCGCCTGAGTCGAGACGGACGGTATCCCCCGCCGAGAGTCCGAGATCCCGAGGTAACGACTCGGAGTGGAGCGGCTGCAACAGCTGCCATTTGCGCGATCAGGGTTTCTGCTCGATCCTTCAGCAGGGCCGCAAATCCAACCCTGAGGTAGAGCCGCGCGAAACGTCGATCCGTGCACGGCAGCACATCTATCGCGCTAAGGATCAGGCCCGGCATCTGGCGATCATTCGCGAAGGCATGACCTTCCGCTACGTCACGGCAACCGACGGTCGACGGCAGATCCTTTCTGTCGGCATGCCGGGCGACTTCGTCGCCACCTCATTCGTTGTGAGGGACACGGCACATTTCTCCGTGCAGGCGCTCACGCCGGTCCGGCTCTGCCTTTTCGACAAGAAAGCGCTGCAGCAATTCATTCGGAGTGATCTAGCCGCGCTTCACTGCTTTCTGGATCTCATCGTCTCGGAGAAAGAAAGCCGCGAGGCGCAGATCGTCGATCTCGGACGGCGCACCTCGGAGGAGCGGATCGCGCGCTTCCTGCTTCATATGGCCACGCGAAGCGGATGGAGCGGCGAGGGCGGCTTTTCCTTCCACTTCCCCATTCGTCAGCAGCACATTGCCGACATGCTCGGGCTCACCCAGGTGCATGTGAGCCGCGTCATCAGCAAGTTCCGCCGCTCGGGCTTCATCCAGCTCGGCTCCGGCTTGCTGAAAATCACGGATCCCTACGCGCTCCGGCAGGCGGCAGGCGGGCGCAACGTCTAGGCGCGCATTCAGTCTCCGCCGCCACGCGGATCGGCGAGGCGGAGCTTCGACATATGAAGGGTGCTGACCGGCGCGCCACTCGGGCTCTGCCCCCGGATATACCATTTCTGCCAACCCTGACGAACCGCGTCGGGCTCTTCGCGCTTCAGCCGCTCGTTGAAGTCGAGCCGCTCTTTTGA
>DAIEIL010000091.1 GCA_027352645.1 Rhodobiaceae bacterium
TCGAAGCTCAAGGGCGATATTCGCGCGCGTCTGGGCCGCAAGGGAGAAAAGCTCCTCGCGCTCGACGGCAAGGAATATGACGTCCAGCCCGATTACTGCGTCATCGCTGACGACGCCCGCGTTCTCGGCTTTGCGGGCGTAATGGGCGGCGAAGAATCCGGTTCGTCGGAAGCGACGACGGAAGTCTTCATCGAAAGCGCCTATTTCGATCCCTACCGCACGGCGAAGACAGGCCGCGCGACGGGCATCGTCTCTGACGCGCGTTATCGCTTCGAGCGCGGCGTCGATCCGGCTTTCGTGATCGATGGTCTCGAACTTGCGACGCGCATGGTGATGGAACTTTGCGGCGGTACGCCGTCCAATGTCGTTGTTGCGGGCAAGGAGCCCGTTCCGACGAAGGCCATCGGTTTCGATCCGATGCGCGTCGAGAAGCTCACCGGCCTCACGCTCCCGCGCGTCGAGGCGGAAACGATCCTGAAGAAACTCGGCTTCGGCGTCGCCGAGATGTCGGGTGGGCTGCTCGATGTGAGGGTGCCGAGCTGGCGTCCCGATATCGACGGGCAGGCCGACCTCGTTGAGGAAATCGTGCGCGTGCACGGGCTTTCCGCCGTGAAGTCGGTGGCGCTGCCCCGCATTCACGCGGTGTCGAAGCCCGTGCTTTCGGTGCAGCAGCGCCGCGAGCGCCAGGCGCGGCGCGTTCTGGCCGCGCGTGGACTGGTCGAAACGGTCAACTGGTCCTTCATCTCGGAAGCGGCGGCCAATCTCTTCGGCGGCGGCAACGCCACGCCGGGGCTGAAGCTTGCCAATCCGATTTCGTCGGACATGAGCCACATGCGGCCGAGCCTGCTTGCAGGGTTGATCGCGGCGGCGGGCCGCAACGTCGATCGCGGCTTTGCCGATGTGGCGTTGTTCGAAGTGGGCCAGCAATTCGCCGACGATACGCCGGAAGGCCAGTCGACCGCCGCGACGGGCATTCGCCGCGGCACCGCGCGGCCCAACGGCGCGGGCCGTCACTGGCAGGGCAAGGCTGGTCCGGTCGATGCGCTGGACGCGAAGGCGGATGCCATCGCGCTGCTTGCGGCGCTTGGCGCGCCGAACCTTCAGGTGAGTGCGGAAGCGCCCGCCTGGTATCACCCCGGCCGCTCGGGCGCGTTCAAGCTCGGGCCGAAAAATGTGATCGGCTATTTTGGCGAGATCCATCCGCGCGTGCTGGCGGAACTTGATGTCGCCGGTCCCGTTGTGGGCTTCGAAATCTTTCCGGCGGCGATCCCCGAGCCGAAGAAGAAGGCGACCAAGGCGAAGCCGCCGCTCGATCTTTCGGCCTTACAGCCGCTTCGTCGTGACTTTGCCTTCGTGATCGATGCGGGCGTCAGTGCGGACCAGTTGATCCGCGCCGCGCGCAATGTCGACAAGAAGCTGGTGGCTGATGTTTCGCTCTTCGACGTCTTCGAAGGCGGCGCGCTAGGAGACGGCAAGAAATCGCTGGCGATCGAGGTGACCTTGCAGCCGGTCGAGAAGACGTTGACCGACGAGGACATCGAGGCGGTGTCGAAGAAGGTCATCGCCGCGGTTGAAAAAGCCACGGGTGGCACGCTGAGGAGCTAGAACTCGTGAACTTCGAGGCTTATGAACTCGATAGAATAGACGGCGAGGGCCGCGACATCGTGCTCCGGGGGCGGAGCATCGGGCGCGGCCCTTCGCTTGTCATGCTGGCCTCTCTGGGGCGGCCCGGCACCGACTTCGACGAAGTGGCGGCAAGGCTCGCGAACGCAGGATACCGCGTAACCTTGCCGGAACCGCGTGGGTTCGGCGGCAGCACGGGCCCGATGGATGGGCTGACGCTCCACGATCTGGCGGAAGACGTTGCCCATGTCATCGAGCATGTGGCCGAGGGGCCGGTGGCGCTGGCCGGCCACGCTTTCGGCAATCGCCTTGCGCGGACGACGGCGGCGGACCGGCCCGAACTCATCTCCAAAATCATCCTGCTTGCCTGTGGCGGCCTCATCGAAATGCCGGAGGAGGCGCGCAAGGCGCTGATCGGCTGCTTCGATGAAAGGCTCTCGCCCGAAGAACATATCGAATGCGTCGGCTACGGGTTCTTCGCCAAGGGTAACGATCCCGAAGTCTGGCGCGGCGGCTGGTCGCTGCCGGTCATGCTGATGCAATCCTCGGCTGTCGGTCGCACGGCGGTGGAGGACTGGTGGGAGGCCGGCGGCCAGCCCATGCTGGTGGTGCAGGCGACGGAGGATGCAATCGCGCTTCCCGCCAACGCGCATGACCTGAAGGCGCGCCTCGGTGAGCAGGTGACGCTGGTGGAACTGCCGCATGCGGGCCACGCCATGCTGCCCGAACAGCCGGAGCTGATCGTGGACGCGATCAGAGACTTTCTGCGCTGACGGCGGAAAGTAAAACTTATCCTCCACCTCTCCCGACCTCCTATATCCTGCGTGAAGGCAGGAGGAGACGGGCATGGAACTCAAGACGATCATCTACAAGGTTGTGGACCTGATCGCGACGATCACGTTGTCGAGGCCGAAGCGGCGCAACGCCTGGACGGGCCGCATGCACACCGAATATCGGTGGGCGCTGGAGCAGGCGGACAAGGACCCCGCCGTTCGCGTCATCGTGGTGACAGGCGACCCGGAGGGGGAGGCTTTCTGCGCGGGCGCCGATCTCGGCGCGCTGGAAGGCCATTCTGAAAAGGGCCGATACGATCCCGGCATCACAGAGGACATTGCCCGCCCCGGTTATGGCGTCGCGCCCGAGTTCGACGCGACATTCGCCTATCATTTCGGGCTGACGAAGCCGGTCATCGCGGCCATCAATGGGGCGGCGGCGGGCGTCGGGCTGGTGCTTGCCGCCTATGCCGATCTCCGCTTTGCCGTGCCGGGGGCGAAATTCACCGCCGCTCATGGCCGCTTCAACTTCCCGGCGGAATACGGGCTTTCCTGGCTGCTACCCCGCATCATGGGGCTCTCCCATGCGAACGACATATTGCTCTCGAGCCGGGTTTTTACCTCCGAAGAGGCGCTGTCCATGGGGCTCATCAACAAGCTCCTGCCCCCGGCGGAGCTGATGCCCTTCGTGATGGATTATGCGAAGCGCATGGCCGAGGGCGTCTCACCAGGCTCGCTCCGGGTCACGAAGAACCAGATTTACACCGACCTTCATCGCGACGCGGCCAGCGCCGTCAACGAGGCCGAGCGGCTATTGTCCGAAATGGCGACCCATCCCGACTACAAGGAGGGGGTGAAGGCCTGGATGGAGAAGCGGAAGGCCGACTGGCAGGGCTGAGGGGTGACGCCCCCAAGGGCCTCCCCATCATTGGCTTAAATCCCTTGCCAGTGCTATATGAGCGCGCCTGAGTGTAGAGAGCCCATGACAGACCTCGCCCATATCCGCAATTTCTCCATCATCGCCCATATCGACCACGGGAAATCCACCCTGGCCGACCGGCTGATTCAGCTCTGCGGCGGCCTCGAAGCCCGTGAGATGAAGGAGCAGGTCCTCGACTCGATGGATATCGAGCGCGAGCGCGGCATCACGATCAAGGCTCAGACCGTCCGCCTCGACTACAAAGCCCAGAATGGCGAGATGTATGAGCTGAATCTCATCGACACGCCCGGCCATGTCGACTTCGCCTATGAGGTCAACCGTTCGCTTGCCGCCTGCGAGGGCTCGCTCCTCGTCGTCGACGCGAGTCAGGGCGTGGAGGCTCAGACGCTGGCGAATGTCTATCAGGCGCTTGAGGTGAACCACGAGGTCGTGCCGGTTCTGAACAAGATCGACCTGCCCGCCGCCGACCCCGAAAAGACGCGCCAGCAGATCGAGGACGTGATCGGCCTCGACGCTTCGAACGCGGTGGAGATTTCGGCGAAAAGCGGCATTGGCATTCCCGATGTGCTGGAAGCGATCGTCAACCGGCTTCCCGCGCCCAAGGGCGATATCAAGGCGCCGCTGAAGGCGATGCTGGTCGATAGCTGGTATGACAGCTATCTCGGCGTCGTCGTCCTCGTGCGTATCATCGATGGCGAGATGAAGAAGGGCCAGCGCGTGCTGATGATGGGCACGGGCGGCGTCTACACGCTCGAGCAGGTTGGCATCTTCCGCCCGAAGCGCGAAAACGTCGCGAGCCTGACGCCGGGTGAGATCGGCTTTTTCACGGCCTCGATCAAGGAAGTGGCCGATACGCGCGTCGGTGACACCATCACCGAGGAACGCCGGCAATGCGCCGCGCCGCTCGAGGGCTTCAAGCCTGCGCAGCCCGTCGTTTTCTGTGGTCTCTTCCCGGTCGATGCTTCCGAGTTCGAGGATCTGCGCGAGGCGATGGGCAAGCTGCGCCTCAACGATGCGAGCTTCGAATATGAGATGGAAACCTCTGCGGCGCTGGGCTTCGGCTTTCGCTGCGGCTTTCTGGGGCTTCTTCACCTCGAAATCATTCGCGAGCGCATCGAGCGCGAATTCAATATCGACCTCATCACGACAGCGCCTTCGGTCATCTATCATCTGCACATGACGGACGGGACGGTGCAGGAAATGCACAATCCGGCCGACATGCCGGACACGATGAAGATCGACCATATCGAGGAACCCTGGATCAAGGCGACGATCCTGGTGCCTGACGAATATCTGGGCTCCGTGCTGAAGCTCTGCGAAGACCGGCGCGGCCATCAGGTCGACCTCACCTATGCCGGTTCGCGCGCCATGCTCGTCTACCGCCTGCCGCTCAACGAGGTCGTGCTCGATTTCTACGACCGGCTGAAGTCTGTGAGCCGCGGCTATGCGAGCTTCGACTATCACATCGAGGGCTATGAAGAGGGCGACCTCGTCAAGATGACCATTCTGGTCAATGACGAGCTGGTCGACGCGCTTTCGACCATCGTGCATCGCAGCCGCGCCGAGCAGCGCGGCCGCGCGATGTGCGAGAAGCTGAAGGACCTCATCCCGAAGCACCTCTTCAAGATTCCGATCCAGGCGGCCATCGGCGGGCGTATCGTGGCGCGCGAAACGATCGCCGCCATGCGCAAGGACGTGACTGCCAAATGCTATGGCGGCGACATCAGCCGCAAGCGCAAGCTTCTGGA